>NZ_JACEGK010000024.1:0-27289 GCF_056859195.1 Streptomyces sp. NH27 | reverse complement strand
CCCCGAGGGCGGTGCTCGATGCGTGACGTCCTGCTGATCGCCGCCTACGCGGCGATGGGCGCCGCGGCCGCCGGGCTGCTGGGCGCGCTGGCGCTGCGGCTGCTGCGGAACCGCTCGGTCGCGCTGTCACTGGCCGTGGTCGCGGCGGTGACCGTCGCCGCGATGCTCGCGGGCACTCTGTCGGTGGCGTGGGCGATGTTCCTGTCCGAGCACGACCTCGGAGTGGTGACCACGGTGTGCGCCATAGCCGCGGTCGTGTCGCTCGCGGTCGCCCTGATCCTGGGGCGCCGGGTGGTGGCGGGCTGCCGGGCACTGACCGAGGCGGCCCGCGCCTTCGGCGACGGCGGCCCCTTCGCCGCCCCCGCCCAGGCGCCCACCGCCGAACTCGCCGATCTGGGAAGGGAATTGGCTGCCACCAGCGCGAAGCTCGCGGCCTCCCGGGAGCGGGAGCGCGCCCTGGAGGCGTCCAGGCGCGAACTGGTCGCATGGATCTCGCACGACCTGCGCACCCCGCTGGCCGGGCTGCGGGCGATGACCGAGGCCCTGGAGGACGGCATAGCGGAGGACCCCGCGCGCTACCACCAGCAGATCCGCGCCGAGGTGGACCGGCTCAGCGGGATGGTGGGCGACCTCTTCGAACTCTCCCGCATCCAGGCCGGGGTGCTCACGCTGACGCCGGCCCGCATGTCGGTGTACGACCTGGTGGGCGACGCGATCGCCGGTGCCGACCCGCTCGCCGCCGAGCACGGCGTACGGCTGGTCGGCGAGCGGGTGGAGCAGGTGCCGATCGAGGTGGACGGCCGGGAGATGACCAGGGTGCTGGCGAACCTCCTGGCCAACGCCATCCATCGCACCCCCGCCGACGGCACCGTGGCGGTCTCGGCCCGGCACGACTCCGAGTCGCACTCGGTGGTGCTGTCCGTCACCGACGGCTGCGGCGGTATCCCGGCGGACGACCTGCCGCGGGTCTTCGACACCGGCTGGCGCGGCACCGGCGCACGCACCCCTCCGGCCGGCGCCGGCCTCGGGCTGGCCATCGTCCGCGGCATCGTGGAGGCCCACCACGGCCGCGCCTCGGTGCACAACGTGCCGGGCGGCTGCCGCTTCGAGGTCCTGCTCCCGGCGGCCGGTTAGGGACTGTCGTGTGGGTCTCCACGGCGTCGCGTCGCCCGGCATGCACCTCTGCAGCGTTGCCGTCGATCGCCGGCTCCCCCACGGTGACCCAAACGGCAGACCCCAGACCGAGCCGGACCGATGACCACGGCCCGATGACCACGGCCCGCGACCGCCGCCGTGCGGGCCGGGTCCAGGCCAACTGCCTTGCCGTGGGAGCGACGGTCGGGCGATCCTGATGCCGGGCCGGCGGAAGCGGAAACGTCAGCGGCTCGACGCGAGCCGTCGGGCCGCCGCTCGCACCGCTGCTGACGGGGGCCGTTGGGAACGGTCTTCGAGACCCAGGACGAGTCGCAGTGGCGCGCCCGGGTGCCAGGATTGCTTACGACCTGGTGCACGATAGGCGGTGGATCAGCGAGCCGCGTCATGGGGCTTCGGATGCAAGGCGCCGAAGTGTCCTCTCAGGGTGGTGCCCTGATGGCATTTCGGCAACGCCGCAGACGAAAGTCGCAGGACGTCGCAAGCCCGCCGCCTATCGTGCACCAGGTCGTTACCGGGGACGAGCCGATCGATCCCGGGCATGACCCGGATCAACACGCTCTGTGGCCGGCTGGCGCGGCCGACCACATACCGGTTGAGCGTCTTCGTGCCGGAACCCGCCGGCGGCCGGCCCGGCGCCGATCCCGGTCGCTGAACCCGAACGACCCCGGCCACGGCCGACGTTCGCCGACTGGCGGCGAACATCGCGTCCGCCGACTGGCGGCGGGCATACGGACCGGTTGCCCCCGCGGCTGCGCGCACGGGCGCCCTCCGGTCACGCCAGCGCGGGCACCTCCATGCTGAGGACCGGGCCAGGCGCTGCCGGGTCGCCGGGAGCGCTGGGCGGGGGCGCGTCGAGGACCGCCGGGACACCGAGCGGCATCGTCAGCGTGGACGCGCAGTGCCCAAAGCCGAACTCCTCGACCACAGGCACCCCGAGCGGCCCGAGCAGGTCCAGGAACAGTTCCCGCACCGCGTCATAGGGGCCGCAGCCCGCCCACGAGCCGAGCACGACCGCGCTGACCCCGTCGAACCAGCCGGCCCGCAGCAGTTGGGTGAGGTAGCGGTCGAGGCGGTACGGCTCCTCGCCGACGTCCTCCAGCAGGAGGATGCCGCCGGCCGCCGACGGGCGTGCGTACGGCGTGCCGAGGTCGGCGGCGAGCAGGGACAGACAGCCGCCCAGGGTGACGCCCTCGGCCCGGCCGGGCACGAGGGTGCGGGCGCCGGCCGGGGCCAGCACCTGCACCGCCTCGGGCTCGAACAGGGTGCGCCGCAACCCGTCGCGGGTCGGAGCGTCGTCGAGGAAGGTGACGGTCGCGGCCATCGGGCCGTGCACGGTGGCCAGGCCGAGCCGGGTGGCGACGGCCTCGTGCAGCGCGGTGATGTCGCTGTAGCCGATGAGCGCCTTCGGGGGCGCGGCCCGCATCTCGTCCCAGTCCAGCAGATCGACCATCCGCTGCACTCCGTAGCCGCCGCGGGCGCACAGCACGGCGGTGGTGGTCGGGTCGCACCAGGCGTCCTGGAAGTCGTCGGCCCTGACCTGGTCCGTGCCGGCGAGATAGCCGGAGCGATGGCCGTCCAGGACGTGCGGGGCCACCTCCGGCTCCAGGCCCCAGCCGCGCAGCACCTCCAGGCCCGCCGCGAGCCGGTCGGCCGGTATCGGCCCGCTGGGGGCCACCACGGAGATCCGGTCGCCCGGGCTGAGCCGGCTCGACCGGATCAGCGCGGGCACGGGGACACCGACGACGTCGGCGACCCGTCGCAGCCGTTCGGTCATGAGCTCGGCTCCTGCCCGGTCACGTGGTCAGCTCCAGCACCGGCACCCCGGCCGGGGTGAAGCCGAACACCTGCCCGTAGAGCGACAGTTCGGCCTCCAGGCAGGTCACCATGGTGTCGAGCCGGCGGAAGCCGTGGCTCTCGCCGGCGAAGGCGCGGTAGGCGTGCGGGATGCCGCGCCCTGCGACGGCGGCGAGGAACCGCTCGCACTGCACCGGCGGGCAGATCACGTCGTCGAGCCCCTGGAGCAGCAGGAACGGCACCCCGATCTGGTCGCTGCGGTTGATCGGCGAACGGTCCCGGTAGCGCTCGGGCACGTCGTCAACCGGTCCGACCAGCGACTCCAGGTACTGCGACTCGAAGTCGTGGGTCTCGCCGCCCTGCTTCGACCAGCCGAGCAGATCCAGGATCGGGTAGATCACGGTGCCGCAGGCGTAGGTGTCGGTGCTGGTCAGGGCCGCGGCACTGGTCCAACCGCCGGCGCTGCCACCACGGATGGCGAGCCGGTCCGGGTCGGCGGCGCCCTCGGCGACCAACCCTTGGGCGACCGCGGCGCAGTCCTCGACGTCGACCACGCCCCACTGCTCGCGCAGCCGGTTGCGGTAGGCGCGGCCGTGGCCGGTGGAGCCGCCGTAGTTGACCTCGGCGACGCCGATGCCGCGCGAGGTGAAGTAGGCGATCTCCAGGTCGAGCACCATCGCCGCGCGGCTGGTCGGCCCGCCGTGGACCCAGATCGCGTATGGCGCGGGGCCGTCGGCGGTGACCTCCGGGTGGCGCGGCGGGTAGACGTGGGCGTGCACCTCGCGGCCGCCGGGGCCGGTGAAGGTGCGGGCGACCGGGTCGGGGAGGTAGGCGGGGTCGACCGTGTCGTGGTGCGCGTTACCGATCACGCGGGTGCGGCCGCCGGCGGTGTCGAGTTCGACCACCTCGTAGGAGGTGCGGCCGCTCGCGGCGACGCCGATCACCCGGCTGCCGGTGGCGGCGAGCGTCGGGTTCCATTCCGTCCACAGGCCGGGGGCGTCGCTGACGCTGCCGGTGGCGGTGTCGAGCAGCCCGAGCCGGGGGGCGCCGACGCCGTGCAGTACCGCGATCAGGCCGTGTTCCAGCGGCTGGAACCAGCGGTGGCCGAGCTTCCACAGCGCGCCGGCGAACTCCTCCTCGCGCGGGCACAGGTTGACCGCGTCGCCGGTGGCCGGGTCCACCCGGTGGATGTTCCACCAGCCGGTGCGGTCGGTGGCGGCGAGCAGGGTGCCGTCGGGCGACCACTCGGCCTGCGAGACGGACTCCTCGGGGCCGCCGATGAGGGTGCGGGCCGGGCCGAACACACCGTCCGCGCCCACGTCGGCGATCCGCAGCTCGGTGCCGTCCCACGGCATGAGCGGGTGGTCCCAGGCGAGCCAGACGGCCCGCGCACCGTCGGGTGACAGCCGCGGTCCGGTGACGAAGCGGTGGGCGGCGGCGGCCAGTTCGCGGACGGCGGCGCGGTCGTCGGCGGCCGAACCGTCCAGCGGGACGGCCGCGGGCACCCGGCGTACGTCCGAGGGCCCTTCCCCGGTGAACTCCTCCAGCACGCCCCAGACCTCGCCCCGCTCCGGGCTGATCGTGAGGTCGGCCCAGCGCAGACCGCCGCCGACCGGCGAGACCGGGGTGAGCGGGCGCGGCTCGCTGCCCGGCTGGTCGGGGTGGAAGGCGTACAGCCGCTGGTCGACGTGGTGCGCGAAGACGATCAGCACCGAACCGTCGAGGACCACGCCCGCCCAGGGGGTGCCGCCGTACTCGATGACACGGCTGCGGACGTTCCACGGCGCGGGCAGCGGGCACTGCTCGGTGCCGTCGGGCAGGCGGCGGATCAGCGCGCGCCGGCCGCCCTCCGCGGGTCGGGGCGCGGTCCACCACACCTCGTCGCCGACCACACCCACGAACTCCGGGCTGCCGTCGTGCGAGGCGGCGGTGGTGGCGTCGATCGGCGACGGCCAGGTGCCGTAGGCGACGGGCATGCGGTCGGTGGCGGTCATCGGGCACTCTCCCCAGCGATGGCGGCCGCGGCGGAGGTGGTGTGCGCGGCGGGTGCGCCGGTGCGGCGCAGGAAGCGGTCCAGCACCTCGACCCCGAAGTGCAGCGCCTCGACCGGGACCCGCTCGTCCACACCGTGGAAGAGCGCGTTGTAGTCGAAGCCGGGCGGCAGCTTCAGCGGCGAGAAGCCGTAGCCGGCGATGCCGAGGCGGGAGAACTGCTTGGCGTCGGTGCCGCCGGACATGCAGAACGGCAGCACGTGGGCGCCCGGGTCGAAGTGCTCCAGACACTCGCGCATCACCGCGAACGTGGGCGAGTCGACGGGCGCTTCGAGCGCGACCTCGCGGTGGTGGTACTCCCAATCGACGTCCGGCCCGGTGAGCCGGTCCATGGTGGTGGTGAAGTCCTCCTCGCCGCCGGGCAGCACGCGTCCGTCGACGAAGGCTGTGGCGGAGCCGGGGATGACGTTCACCTTGTAACCGGCCTGGAGCATGGTCGGGTTGGAGCTGTTGCGGACGGTCGAGCGCACGAAGGAGGCGGCCGGGCCGAGCCTGGTGAGCAGGGCGTCGATGCTGTCGGGGTCGGTCGCCCCGTCGCCGTCGGTGATGCGGTCGAGGTCGACGTCCACGCCCTGGAGCGCGGACAGTTCGGCGAGTGCGGCGCGCACGGTGTCGGTGAGCCGCAGCGGCCAGCGGTGGTCGCCGATCCGGGCGACGGCGGCGGCGAGCCGGCTGACGGCGTTGTCCGCGTTGACCTTCGAGCCGTGGCCGGCCCGGCCGCGCGCGGTGAGCTTGAGCCAGGCGGTGCCGCGCTCGCCGGCCGCGACCGGGTAGAGCCGCAGGCCGTCGCCCGCGTGGAAGGTGTAGGCGCCGGACTCGCTGATGCCCTCGGTGCAGCCCTCGAAGAGTTCGGCGTGCTTGTCGGCGAGGAACTCGGAGCCGTAGGAGGCGCTGTCCTCCTCGTCGGCGGTGAAGGCGAGCACGATGTCGCGCACCGGACGGTGGCCGGTCCGGGCCCAGTTGCGGACGGTGGCGAGCACCATCGCGTCCATGTTCTTCATGTCGATGGCGCCGCGGCCCCAGACCACGCCGTCGCGGATCTCGCCGGAGAAGGGGTGCACGCTCCAGTCGGCGGCCTCGGCGGGCACCACGTCGAGGTGGCCGTGCACGAGGAGGGCGTCGGCGGACGGGTCGGTGCCGGTGATGCGGGCGACCACGTTGGCCCGGCCGGGGGCGGACTCCAGGATCTGCGGCTCGATGCCGGCGTCGGCGAGTTGCTCCGCGACGTACTCGGCGGCAGGGCGTTCGTTGCCGTCGCCGCCACCGCGGTTGGTGGTGTCGATCCGGATCAGGTCGGAGGTGAAGCGGACCACCTCGTCGAGCGCCTGTGCGTCGACGGACTGCTCAGCCATACTGCTCCTCCACGGCCTGCGAAACGAGTGTGGTGACCGCTTTGAAGGCGCGGATTCCTTCGTACATGGTCGGCAGGGTGTAGGCCACCCGCCGCTCCCCGGTGCGCTCGACGCCGGGCACCACGGTGGCGGCTCCGGCCAGATGGACCGCGTCGAACTCCAGCTCCACCGTGTACGGCCCGGCGTCCGCCGGTTCGTACTTGACGGCGAGCGCGGCGGCCTGCTTGGCGGCGGCCCGGATGTCGGCGGCGGTGCGCGCGGGCGGGCGGCACACCGCGGCGTACCGCGAGACGTAGTCCTTGACGGCGACCGTGTGGGCCTCGGGGGCGTATCCCCGCGCGTCCAGTCCTGTCCGGTCGTCGCCGGTGACGAGCACCACCGGGACGCCGTACTCAGCGACGACCAGGGCGTTCAGCCGGCCCTCGCTGGCCTGCTCGCCGTTGACCCACACGCCGGTGATGGAGTTGGCGAGGTAGGTGTGGGCGAGGACGCCCTCGGTGCCTGCCCCGGTGTGGTAGCCGACGAAGGCGATGCCGTCGACGTCGCCGTGCTGGACGCCCTCGACCATCGACAGGTCCTTGTGACGGCCGGTGAGCATCTGGGCGCGCTCGTCCAGCTTCTCCAACAGGAGGTTGCGCATGGACCAATGCGCCTCGTTGACAAGGACCTCGTCGGCGCCGCCGTCGAGGAAGCCGGCGATCGCCGCATTGACGTCGGACGTGAACATATGGCGGCAGCGCTGCCACTGCTCGCTGCCCGGCAGGACGTCGGCCGGCCACGTCACGCCGGTCGCGCCTTCCATGTCCGCCGAGATGAGGATCTTCGTCATGAGCGTCACGTTACGCGGCCCCCTGACGGCCGTGCCAGCCCCCTTTCTCAGCCTGTGGATAACTTCAATGGTCCAGACCTCTTGCGCCGCCCGGTCCAGCCCCGTGCGCGGACCCTCGAATCACGCCTGCCGGCCCGCGACCAGCCACTTCGACGGCACCGTCACCCGGTCGCCAGCCGCGTCGAACTCGACTGTCAGCAGCGGTTGTTCACCTTGCGCGAGTACGTCGAGGCCCGCGTCGGCGAAGAATCCGGGCACGGCTGCGTCGGCCACCTCGCCCGGCGCGATGCCGTGCGCGAAGATCGCCCGGAGTTTCACCGACGGACCGGCCGGCGCCGCGGCGAGCGCGCCCAGCACCCCCTTCGCCGCCTCCGCCAGCTCCACCGCGAAGACCCGGCCGCGCCCGCCGGTCAGTTCGGCGATACCCGCCACCAACTCGGCCCGGTCCTGCGGCGCGCACTGGTGCAGGACGCCCCGCATGTACACGTTCGCGTCACCGGTCTCCGCGTGCAGCCGCCGCATCGCCTCCCGGTCGACGGCGTCCAGCACCTCGTAGCCCGCCGCGCCGTGCGGGTCCGCCCGCCGGGCCCGGTCCACCGCCTCCTTCGACAGGTCCGCGCCCATCACCCGGTCGTACCGCTCGGCGAGGAAACGCGTCTGCGTGCCGTTCCCGCAGCCCAGGTCGACCAGCGGCAGCCCCGGGTCGAAGTACCCCTCGAAGTGCGGCAGGTGCAGCGCCGACGCGAGCGCGGGGTCGACATCCCAGAGCGCCCCGCCCACCTCGTCGGGCGCGTCCCGCCAGAAGCTCTCCCACACCTGCTCGTACTCGCCGGAAACCTTCATCGGTACGCACCTCCGCCGTGATTCCGCCGTATGCCCCCTGCCCGGTACCCGTATTCACCCCCGCGCACCCTCGCGCCTGCCCGCTTCACCCCCGCGCGCGCGTCGCCGCCCGCACCGCCCGCGACCTCGCCGAGGCCCGTCCGCACGGCTCACGAACCCCGCGGCCGCCCTATCGTGCACCAGGTCGTAAGCGCCGCGCGCCGCCGCCGGCAGGGCCAGCTCGCACCAGACCGTCTTCCCGCGGGCGGAGCGGCTGGTGCCCACTCGCGGGGCCAGCCGGTTGGCGATCCGCATGCCGCGTCCGCCGTCGTCCTCGGCGCCGGCACTCAGCAGGACCGGCACCGCGTGGTCGTCGTCGCCGACCTCAGCAGGTCGGACTCGACCGGGTCGTAGATCGCGTGGAGGCAGGTGGCCAGGTACTCACCTCGTTGAGGAACTCCAGGTGCTCGCGGACCGCCGCGTACTCGCGGTCTGGCGCCAGATCGTCGTCTTCGGCGACCCCCGGTCCAGCCCCCGCGCCGGCACCCGGTCCAGCGCCCGATGCACCGATACGCCCGATGCGCCGGCGTACGCCCCCTGCTACCCCGGCCCCGCCGCATCGGCCCGGGCGGCCCGCCGTCCGGCCTCCCGCTCGGCCCGGCGCGGCACGCCCCAGTCCGGGGTGACCGGCACCCGGTCGTGGCGGCCGACCTCCAGCACCGGATACCCCGACTCCAGCACCTGGGCCACGATCCGCGCGCTGTCCAGCGGGTTCATGCCGGGCAGGATCTCCGGTAGTCGCTTGGCGAGCTCGTCGGAGCCCGGGAACTCGGCGAACACCGAGTGCGGCGCGAAACCCGGCGCGACCGGCTCGAACACCTCGGCAGGCCCGGGAGTGTCCGCCCCGGCCGCGGCGAGCGCCTCGGGGGCCACGACCCCGGTTTGCGCGGCGTCCGCGGCGAGTACCAACAGCCGCTCGGGGCCCGGGCCGGCCAGCGGATACGCCCACCACAGCAGGTCGAGCGGCAGCTCGCCACCTTCCGCGCCGACCCGTTCGCCCGCGCCGTCGACCACGCTGTGCGACCGGTCGAACACCCGGGCCCGCCCCGCGGTGGGATACGAACTCCCGCCGTCCTGGGCCGGGTCCAGGTCGTCGTACCCCACCCAGGTCGCGTCCAGGGCCCCGACCACGGGCAGCACGTCGACCGCCGGGCGGCCGACCGCCTCGTCCCTGGTGGGCCCGAACAGGCGCCTCGCCCCCGTGCTCCAGTGGGAGACCGCACCCGCGACGTCGACGATCACCACCGCGAGCGGCACCCGGCCGGAAATCACTGGCGGATTGCGGCGGTCCATGGTTCGTTGGGCTCCTCCCGTGGCAATCGCGGGACCATGCCCGGGCGCGCCTGAACTTGTCCCCGGTGCATGATCCGCGGTGCCGGTACCACGGTACGGCCGGACCGGACCGGCAGGGGAGGCAAAGCACGAAACCGGCGTACGCCCGCACGGAAGCAACCGATCCGAGCGTGCTAGCGTCCAAAGTCTGTGTTCGAACTCTTGTCATGGTGGGAGTTCGTTCCCCGCCGGACGGGACCCCGGCCGGGATTCTCCGCACCCGCTACCGGAAGAGGCCACGTGACCACCTGGCAGCCCGCGCGCGTCGCTGTCGTCCGCGGACCGAGGGGCCTGCTTCGGCGGGTCGATCTGCGCCACCCGGTGGTCATCGCCACGCTGCTGGCCGCAGTACTGCACGCGGTATGGGCCCTGTACCTGGCCAAGGACTCGGGCGACATGGCCGCCCAGTACGCCTGGACCGAGTTCATAAAGGCCCACCCCGCCGCGTCGTACAACCTGTCGTGGTACGGCGGTATGCACCCGGCCTCGTACAGCATCCTGTCGCCGTACATCATGGCCGCGCTCGGGGTGCGGATGACCGGTGTGATCGCCGGAACCCTCACCGCGACGTTCTCGGCGGCGCTGCTGATGCGGGCCCGGGTGAAGCGGCCGCTGGTGCCGGTGCTGTGGACGACGTTCGCTCTTTGGGGTGATGTCGTCTCCGGGCGGGTCACCTTCGCGCTGGGCATGCTCTTCGCCGTGATCGCCACGATGCTGCTCTACCCCGTGGAGCGCGCCGCACGCAGCCGATCGCCGCGGCTGGCGCTCGCCACGGCCATGGCCGCGTTCGCCACGATGTGCAGCCCGGTCGCCGGGCTCTTCCTGCTCGTGGTGGCCGCGGCACTGTTCCTGACCGGCCGGCGCAAGGACGCGTACGTACTGGCCGCCGCGCCGCCGCTGGTGGTCGGCGCGACCTCGCTGCTGTTCCCCTTCTACGGGGTGCAGCCCTTCAAGTGGTACTTCGCGATCATCCCGTTCGCGGTGTCGGTGGCGATCGCGCTCGCGGTGCCCAAGGCGTGGAAGGCCGTCCACCTGGGCTCGTGGATATACGCGGTCGGCGTGGTGCTGACCTTCATCATCCCCTCACCGATCGGCAGCAACGTCGAACGGCTCGCGCTGCTCTACGGCGGCACCATCCTGCTGATCGTGGCGATGGCGAGCACCTGGGGCACCAAGCGGGCGCTGCTGCTGTGGCTGGCCTTCGCCGGGACCGCGTCGTGGCAGATAGCGAAACCGATAGTGGACCAGGTCACCACGTCGTCGGCGACCTCCTCCGTGCACGCGACGTCCCTCATCCACGAGTTGCGCACCCTGCGCGCCGACCGCGGCCGGGTCGAGGTGGTGCCGCTGCGCTCGCACTGGGAGGCGTCCGGCCTGTCGCCGTACGTCAACCTCGCGCGCGGCTGGAACCGGCAGGCCGACGTGGAGCGCAACCCGCTCTTCTACGACGGGACGCTGACGCCCGACACCTACCGGGACTGGCTGCGCCGCTGGAGCGTCAACTACGTGGTGCTGCCCTCGGCTCAGCCGGACGGCGCGGGCGTCGCCGAGGCGAAGCTGGTGGCAGCGGGGCAGCCCTGGATGACCGAGGTGTGGCACGACTCGGACTGGCAGGTGTATTCCGTGACGGGTGCGGACCCGATGGCGGACCCGCCGGCCGTGGTCAACCAGGCCGGGCCTGCCGACCTGACCGTCACGATGCCGAGCAGCGGGTCGGTGCTGCTGCGCATCCCGTGGTCGCCGGTACTGGGGATCGAGGGGGCCACCGACAACGACAGCGGGTGTGTCGCGCCGGACGGTGACTGGACGCGGCTGTACGCGCCCAAGGCCGGGACGTACAAGATCGGCGGGACCTACGCGTTGATCCGCGGGACGCAGTGCGACAAGGCGCAGATCCAGGACGGCACCGGCCGCGACCCCTCCTCCGGCGGAGGGTGACCCAGCGCGCAGTTCCCCGCACCCCTTGGGCGGTGGCCCTCCTTTCGCGGAGGGAGCCGCACATACTCAAGGGGCGCGGGGAACTCCCCCAGAGGGGGTACCCCCAGCGACCAGCCACCGGCAGGTGGTCCCTGGACCGACAGGACGGGGCAGCCGGGCGGGTCTGATCGGGCCGCCCGCAGGCCCTAGTCCGCGTGGCCGAGCTGGAGGTCGCGCTCGGTGCGGCCACCCCCGGCGACCTGGAGAACCGTGGCCACCGGCGGGTACCCCGCGGCGATGACCGTGTACTCACCGGCCGCGAGGTCGACGAAGCGGAAGTGGCCGTCGGGGCCGGTGGTGACGGAGTCGACGACATTGCCGGCGGCGTCGAGGAGGGTGACGCGGGCGTCCTCGACGAGACGGCCCCCGGGCGCGCGGACGATGCCGCGCAGGGACGCGCCGCCGGCGAGCTCGACGTCCTGGCGGGTCTCGCGGGACGCCTGGACGGTGACGGGGAGGGCGGTCGGGCGGTAGGCGGGCGCGCTGGCCGCGAGGGTGTACTCCCCGGCGACGAGTTCGGTGAGCGCGTAGACGCCCTCTCGGCCGCTGCGGGAGGTGGCCACGACGTCGCCGCGTACGTCGGTGAGCGTGACGATCGCGTCCCGGACCGGGGTGCCGTCAGCGGTGTGGACGGTGCCGGCCAGCCGGCCGGCGCCGCCGAGCACGACGTCGAGTTCGACCGGGTGATCGCCGACGGCGACCGCGACGGCCTGCGGCTGGTGCCCGCCGGCCGCGGCGATCAGGACGTAGCTGCCGGCGCCCGGGGTGCTCAGGGCGTACCTGCCGTCCTCGGCGGTGGCGCCGCGGCCGACCTGGCGGCCGGAGCCGTCGATGAGGGTGAGCGCGGCGCGGCCGACAGAAGTGCCGTCGGAGTGCTGGACGGTGCCGCACACCGGGACGCCGCCCTGGCCGCGCCGGGCGCCGGGCACCGCCGGGTCGGGTAGGGGGCCGCCGGGGGCGATCGTGGCGGAGGGGTTCGCGCCGTAGACGGGGTCGTGACCGGACTCGTAGGGGGGTTCGTACCCGGGGTCGTAACCGGGTTCGTACGCCGCCTGAGCGGCGGGGCCGTGCTGGGTCACCAGGGGTTTCTCCTTGAGCAGGAAGGCGATGAGGAAGCCGAGGACGAGGACCGGCACCAGGTAGAGGAAGATCCGCGGCATGGCGTCGGCGTACGCGTGCACGTATCCGTCACGCAGGGACGCGGGCAGGGTCCGGACCAGTTGGGGGGTGACCGACTCGGGGTCGGGCAGTTTCACGCCGTACGGCAGGTCGACGGCGAGCTGGTGGCTGAGGCGGTTGGCGAACAGGGTGCCGAAGACCGCGGCGCCGACGGAGCCGCCGATCTGCCGGAAGTAGTTGTTGGCGCTGGTCGCGGAGCCGATGTCGGTGGGCTGTACCGAGTTCTGCACGGCGAGCACCAGGACCGGCAGGACCAGGCCGATGCCGAGGCCGAGCACCGCCATGTAGACGCTGTACTCGGGGCGGGCGGTGTTGGCGTCCAGCCGGGACAGCAGATACATGCCGATCGCGGACAGGCCGCTGCCGAGCAGCGGGAAGACCTTGTAGCGGCCGGTGCGGCTGATGAGTTGGCCGCTGCCGATGGAGGCGACCACGACGCCGAGCATCATCGGGAGCATCAGCAGCCCGGAGCCGGTGGCGCTGGCGCCGTCGACCATCTGGAGAAACGTCGGCAGGTAGCTGGCGGCGCCGAAGAGGGCGACGCCGACCACCGCGCCGATCAGCGCGGAGGTGTTGAACACCCCGTCGCGGAACAGCCGTAGCGGGATGACGGGTTCGGCGGCGAACCGCTCCACGAGCACGAAGAGCAGCACGCACACGACGGTGCCCGCGCCGAGCCCGAGGATCTCCTTCGACCGCCAGCCGTAGGTGGAGCCGCCCCAGGTGGTCAGCAGCACCAGGCAGGTCGAGCCGACCGCCAGCAACAGGGCGCCGAGTACGTCGAGCCGGGGCCGGGCGGTGGGTTTGGGCAGCTTGAGCACCAAGCTGACCACCAGCAGGGTGACCAGGCCGAAGGGCACGTTGACGGAGAAGCACCAGCGCCAGGACGCGTGGTCGGTGAAGAAGCCGCCCAGCAGCGGCCCGGCGACCGAGGCGACACCGAAGACGGCGCCGATCAGGCCCATGTACCGGCCGCGTTCACGGGGCGGCACGATGTCGGCCATGATCGCCTGCACGCCGATCATCAGCCCGCCGCCGCCGATGCCCTGGATCGCGCGGAAGGCGATCAGCTCGTTCATGGTCTGGGACCAGGCGGCGAGCGCCGAGCCGACCACGAAGGTCAGGATCGCGAACTGGAAGACGCTCTTGCGGCCCAGCAGGTCGCCGAGCTTCCCGTAGATCGGCAGGCCGATGGTGGACGAGAGCAGATAGGCGGTGACGACCCAGGACATCCGGTCCAGGCCGTGCAGTTCGCCGACGATCTTGGGCAGGGCGGTCGCCACGATCATCTGGTCGAGGGCGGCCAGCAGCAGGGCGAGCATCAGCCCGAGGAAGACCAGCCGAAGCCGGCGTGGGGTGAGGGTGCCCGGTTCCCCCTCCGGGCCGGTGGACGGCGCCTCGGGGGGCGGCTGCGCCGCACCGCGCGCCGCGCCCTCCACCGGCCCGGCCTCGCCCAGGACTTGGTCCGGGTGAGGTTCCCCCAGTCGCTCGATCAGCGTGCCGCCACTCACTGCCGCTCCCCTCGTCACACCTGCTCCGCCACCGTCTCCCGCCATGAGGCGACAACGACGGACAGGCCGGGCAAGTCTCAGGAAGCTGGCGAAACCACCCCTATTAGTGAATGATCGCGAAACCAGGCGAGTATCGGGGGAGTTACTGCTCCACCTCCGCGGCGAGCTTGGCGAGCACCTCGTCATGGATGGCGTTGAGGCCCTTGGGGGCGAACTTCCGCTCGAAGAAGCCGCCGACGCCGGTGGCACCCTGCCACGCGGTCGCGTTGACGACCTTGCTGCGGCCCTCGCCGGCCGGGGTGACGGTCCAGGTGGTGACCATCGAGGAGTTGCGGTCGGTCTCGACGAGCTGCCCGGCGGCGGGCGCGGTGACGTCGAAGAGGCACTCGCGGACCCGCTTGCTGGTGGCCTGGAGCTTCCAGTGCACGACGGTCCCCGCACCCTCGCCGCCCTCGCGGACCTCGTACTCGCTGTACTGACCGGGCAGGACCCGGCCGCGGGTGCCGGCGTAGTCGGCCAGCGCGGCGAACACCCGCTCCGGCTCCGCCGCGACGATCCGCTCCGTGGTGGCCTCGACCAGCGCCATGACTTCTCCTCGGGTCCATGCCCCTGCGGGCATCGGGGTGTCGGGGGCGTGTACTCGCCCCCAAGAGCTTCGCCTGGGGGTACTCCCGGGCGACACACCAGCCAACCACACTAGGTTATCGAATCTGTGTTCTATTATGGTCGAAAGGGCGGCCACCGGACCGCCCGTGGGGGCCGGACGACGGAAGGAGGGCGCGATGCGCTGGGACGGGCTGAACGCCGAGGACTCCGCGGGTGCGCTCTTCGGGACCTCGGCGGTGACGACGCGGACGTTCGACACCCCTGGGTTCCGCGGCATCACCTTCCACGAGGTGCGGGCCCGCTCGATCCTCAACCGGGTACCGGGCACCTCCCGGACGAGATTCGAGTGGACGGTCAACCCGTACCGCGGCTGCTCGCACGCCTGCGTCTACTGCTTCGCCCGCAAGACGCACAGCTACCTGGAACTGGACACCGGCCACGGCTTCGACTCGCAGATCGTGGTGAAGGTCAACGCGCCGGAGCTGCTGCGCCGCGAACTGGCCGCGCCACGCTGGCAGGGCGAGCACGTCGCCATGGGCACCAACGTGGACTGCTACCAGCGGGCCGAGGGCCGCTACCAGTTGATGCCCGGCATCCTCACCGCGCTGCGCGACCGGGCGAACCCCTTCTCGATCCTCACCAAGGGCTCGCTGATCCTGCGCGACCTCGAACTGGTGCGGCAGGCCGCGCGCGTCACCGATGTGTCCATAGCGCTGTCGATCGGCTTCCTGGACGGGGAGCTGTGGCGCAGCGTGGAGCCGGGCACGCCTTCCCCCGAGACGCGACTGGCGGTCTGCCGCACCCTGAGCGAGAACGGGATACCGACCGGGGTGCTGATGGCGCCGGTGCTGCCCTTCCTCAGCGACTCCCCCGAGCAGCTGCGCGCGACGGTGCGGGCGATCGCCGCGGCCGGCGCCACCTCCGTGACCCCCCTGGTGCTGCACCTGCGGCCGGGCGCGCGGGAGTGGTACACCGCGTGGCTCCAGCAGCACCACCCCCATCTGGTGCGGCGGTACGAAGCGCTGTACGCGGGCGGTTCGTACGCGCCGAAGTGGTACCAGCGGCGGATCACCCGCCAAGTGCACGAGTTCGCGGCGGAGTTCGGCTGCGGCCCGGCCCGGCTCGGGGCGATGCGGGGGCGACCGGCACCCGAGGAAGCACCCGAGGAGGCGGTGGAGCGCTCCGCCGGGGCGCCCGGCACGGCGCCGGAGCCGGAGCCGGAAAACACACAGCTCACCTTGCTGTGAACTGCATAGAATGCAGGGCATGGTGCGGATCAGGACGATGACCGAGCAGGACGTACCGGACGTGTCGTCGATCCGGGTCCGGGGCTGGCAGCACGCATAACGCCGGGCTGGTGCCGCAGAGCCACCTCGACGCGATGGACCCGGTCGAGGACGCCGCGCAGCGGCGGGAGTGGTTCGCGCGGTCCGCGGGGCGGGTGCACAACCTGGTCGCCGAGGAGACCGCCGCCGACGGCACCGCGCCCGTGGTCGGTTGGGCGGCCTTCGGGCCGTACCGCGGCGAGGGCACCGGCGCGACGACCGGGGAGTTGTACGCGCTGTACGTACGGCCGGACCGGATCGGCACCGGCGTCGGCCGCGCGCTCATCGCGGAGGTACTCCGCCACTCGGCCGAACTCGGCCGCACCCGGCTGGCGTTGTGGGTCCTCACCGACAACGTACGGGCCCGCCGCTTCTACGCCGCCGCCGACTTCGCCTCCGACGGCGCGACCATGACCGAGCTGTACGACGGTGTCCCGGTCGAGGAGACGCGCTACACCCGCTCCCTGGCGTAGCCGCCCGAACCGGCGCCGTTCCCACCGCGGTTCGGGCGCGGTTGACCACGCCACGCGCCCTGACGCCCGCCGACCCGCCGCCTTCGGAACGCGCCCGCTGTCGGCCGGCGCCCCGAAGCGGCGCGCCACAAGGACTCTCGGCCGCCCCCGACGGGGCCCCGAGGACGTGCCGGGCGCCTCGTGCCGGGCGCGGCGCCGACCGCGTCCCGTAGGACCGGCAGCTCCCCTGGCCAGTTCCCCGCACGCCGCCGCAAGCCGCTCATCTGTCGCCGGTGGAATTCACATGCGCGAAAGACTGGCGACCAAGTTACTCGCGAGTTAAAGTCGAGGGACACGCCAGGCGGCCGGTGAACCGACCGCTCGGCGGATGCCGTTGTCGGTTCGGCACATTGCGGCGTGGCCCCGGGACAGGGTCCGCCGGCTCGCGCGGGCGCGCACACGCACCGCTTCCTGCGGTCAGGCCCGCGACTCCACTCATCCTTCTGCCGTGCGCCCGCGCGCTGCGCGGCGCGGCTCTTGCCACACCTGGAGTCACGCGATGAACCGTCCCTCCGCTTCCTCCGCTTCCTCCGCGACCGGACCGACCGGGTCAACCGGCTCGACCAACTCGACCCCCGCATCCGCCATATCCGCCGCACCCGCCGCACCCGCCGCACCCGCCGCACCCGCCGCACCCGCGACCGAACTGCCCGTCCTCCCCGCCGTGGTGGCCGTGATCGGCCTGGGCACCATGGGCACCGGCATCGCCGAGGTGCTGGCCTGCGCCGGGCACGAGGTGGTCGGCATCGACATCGACGAAGCCGCCGCCCGCCGGGCCGTCATCGCCCTGGAGACCCGCACTGCCCGCCAGGTCGAGCGCGGCCGGCTGAGCCCGGCCGAACGGGCCGACGTGCTCGCGCGGTTCCGCACCTTCCCCGAACTGCGGGCGGCCGCGGCGGCCGACCTGGTGATCGAGGTCGTCTCCGAGCGGTACGACGTCAAGCGCGAGGTGTTCACCGCGCTGGACCGTATCGCCAAGCCGGGGGCGATCCTCGCGACCGGCACCAACGCGCTGTCGGTGACGCGGCTGGCGGCGGAGACCGGGCGGCCCGACCGGGTGCTGGGCCTGCACTTCTTCGCGCCCGCGCAGGCGATGAAGCTGGTCGAGGTGGTCTCCACGGTGCTGACGGCGCCCGAGGCGACCCGCGCGGTGACCGCGCTGGTGCGCAGCCTGGGCAAGGAGCCGGTGCCGGTCGGCGACCGCGCGGGCTTCATCGCGGACGGCCTGCTGTTCGGCTACCTGAACCAGGCGGCGGCGATGTACGAGGCGCGGTATGCCACCCGGGAGGACATCGACGCGGCGATGAAGCTGGGCTGCGGGCTGCCGATGGGCCCGCTGGCGCTGCTCGACCTGGTCGGGGTGGACACCGCGACCACCGTGCTGGAGGCGATGTACGAGGCGAGCAAGGACCGGCTGCACGCACCCGCGCCGGTGCTGCGGCAACTCACGGCGGCCGGGCTGCTGGGCCGCAAGTCCGGGCGCGGCTTCTACAGTTACGAGTCCGCCGGCTCGGGCACCGTCGTGCCGGACGCCGAGACGCCTCGCGAGCGTGGCGGCGGCGCGCAGGGCCGTACCGTCCATACGGTCGGCGTGGCGGGGTCCGGCACCATGGCCACCGGCATCGCGGAGGTCTTCGCGAGGGCCGGGTTCGAGGTGGTGCTGGCGGCCAGGACGCCGGAGAAGGCGGAGCGGGCGGTGGCACGGCTGACGGCCTCCCTGGACCGCTCGGTGGCCAAGGGACGGCTCACCTCGGAGCAGCGCGACGCGGCGGTGGCACGGGTCGCGCCGACCGGGTCGTACGACGCCTTCGTGGACGCGGACCTGGTGGTCGAGGCGGTCGCGGAGGACCTGTATGTGAAGCAGGAGCTGTTCCAGGTGCTCGACAAGGTGTGCCGGCCGGGCGCGGTGCTGGCGACCACCACATCCTCGCTGCCGGTGGTGGCGATCGCGCGGGCCACCCGGCGCCCGCAGGACGTGGTGGGCCTGCACTTCTTCAACCCGGCACCGGCGATGAAGCTGGTGGAGGTGGTGCGGACCGTGCTGACCTCGGACGACGTGGTGGCGACCGCGCACGAGGTGAGCGGCGCGCTGCGCAAGCACCCGGTGGACTGCGGCGACCGGGCCGGCTTCATCGTCAACGCCCTGCTCTTCCCGTATCTGAACAACGCGGTGAAGATGGTCCAGGACCATTACGCGACCGTGGACGCGATCGACGCGGCGATGAAGCTGGGCGGCGGCTACCCGATGGGCCCGTTCGAACTCCTCGACGTGGTCGGCCTGGATGTCTCGCTGGCGATCGAGCAGGTCCTGCACGACGAGTTCCGAGACCCGGGCCTGGCCCCCGCCCCGCTGCTGGAACACCTGGTGTCGGCGGGCTGCCTCGGCCGCAAGACCGGCCGCGGCTTCCGCGAGTACGCCCGCTGAGCGGTGCGCCGCGTCTCTTCCCCTGCCTGCGGCAGCGGACTCCCGGCTTTCAACACCGGCGCTCCCGTTGGCTCGACGGCCGCACCGGCCGACGGTACGACGTCCCGGGTCCGGAAGGGCTCGCCGTCGATCATCCGCCACCGCACGTGTTACGTTCCCCGCATGCCCCAGCCTGCGAAGTCCGCCACCGACACCGCGAGTGGCCGCCGTGCGGCCGCTCAGCGCCACCGGGTACGGCAGGACCTCGCGTCGGCGGCCATGCGGCTGTTCGCGGCACAGGGGTACGAGGCCACGACCGTCGACGAGATCGCCGCGAGCGCCGGAGTGGCCCGGCGCACCTTCTTCCGGCACTTCCGGTCCAAGGAGGAGGCGATCTTCCCGGACCACGACGACACCCTGGTCCGGGTGCAGGCGGTGCTGGACTCCGCCGACCCGCACGAGCACCCGCTGGACACGGTCTGCCGGGGCATCACCGAAGTGCTGCGGATGTACGCGAACATGCCCGAGGTGTCGGTGGAGCGCTACCGGCTCACCCGCGAGGTACCCACGCTGCGGGAGCGGGAGATCGCCTCGGTGGCCCGCTACGAGCGGCTGTTCACGCGTTACCTGCTGGGCCACTTCGACGAGGGCGCGCACCGCGACGGCGACGACGACCCGTTGCTCGCCGAGGTCGCCGCCTCCGCGGTGGTCGCCGCCCACAACCACGTGCTGCGGCGCTGGCTGCGGGCGGACGGCAAGGGCGACGTGGAGGCGCAGCTCGAGCACGCCTTCGACGTGATCAAGGCGACCTTCGGGACCGGCATCGGGGCGGGGCGGATACCGTCCCGGGCCGGCACCGTCAGCGCCACGGCCGTCTCGCGGCAGGGCGAGGTGGTGGTCGCGGTGGCCCGTACGGACGCCTCCCCCGCGGAGATCCTGCGCAGCATCGAGGAGGCGCTGCGCAAGGCGTAGCGCCCGTCCGCCCCCGCTCCGACCGTCCAACCCCGCTCCCCCGTACATCGACCGCTGACACGGCCGCCCGGCGCCATCCGGGCGGCCGTTCGCGTCGCTGGCGTGGCCGCTCGCGTCGCGGGTGCGGCGGTAGCGGCGGGTGGCGTTCGCGTTGCTCGTCTGTGCCGCCGGGGTGACACTTGAGAGAAATTGATGGCACGCAGTGTCTTTACGACTGGCACGCAGTGCCATACCGTATGCGTAGTCCGGGCACCTGTCCCCCAGGCCCGGCCGGGAAACTCATCTGTTCGCCGAACCGACGACGGCACCTCCATCCCATCGACACCGCGTTCCCTGATCGAGCGTTGCCGCAGAACGTGCAGAACGTACAGAAACGCGCTGAACGCTTCGCCGGAGGCGAGTCACATGACGACGAGTTCCACGAAGGAAGTCCTGGACGCGATCCAGGCACCGGAGGCCACCGCCGCCGACTTCGCGGCCATGCCGCTGCCCGCGTCCTACCGGGCCATCACCGTGCACAAGGACGAGGCGGAGATGTTCGCCGGGCTGGAGTCCCGCGACAAGGACCCGCGCGTCTCGCTGCACCTGGACGACGTGCCGGTGCCCGAACTCGGCCCGGGCGAGGCCCTGGTCGCGGTCATGGCCAGCTCGGTCAACTACAACTCGGTGTGGACCTCGATCTTCGAGCCGGTCTCCACCTTCGCCTTCCTGGAGCGCTACGGCCGCCTGTCGCCGCTCGCCGGGCGGCACGACCTGCCGTACCACGTGATCGGCTCCGATCTGTCGGGCGTGGTGCTGCGCACCGGACCGGGCGTGAACAAGTGGCACCCCGGCGACCGGGTGGTGGCGCACTGCCTGAGCGTGGAACTGGAGTCCGCCGACGGGCACAACGACACGATGCTCGACCCGGAACAGCGGATCTGGGGCTTCGAGACGAACTTCGGCGGGCTGGCGGAGATCGCACTGGTCAAGTCGAACCAGTTGATGCCCAAGCCCGCGCACCTGACCTGGGAGGAGGCCGCCGCACCCGGACTGGTCAACTCCACCGCCTACCGGCAACTGGTCTCCCGCAACGGCGCCGACATGAAGCAGGGCGACAACGTGCTGATCTGGGGCGCGAGCGGCGGACTCGGCTCGTATGCCACGCAGTTCGCGCTGGCCGGCGGCGCCAACCCGGTCTGCGTGGTGAGCAGCCCGCGGAAGGCGGAGATCTGCCGGCGAATGGGCGCCGAGGCGATCATCGACCGCTCGGCCGAGGGGTACCGGTTCTGGAAGGACGAGCACCATCAGGACCCGCGCGAGTGGAAGCGATTCGGCGCCCGTATCCGGGAGTTGACCGGCGGCGAGGACGTCGACATCGTCTTCGAGCACCCCGGCCGCGAGACGTTCGGCGCGTCGGTCTACGTCACCCGCAAGGGCGGCACCATCGTCACCTGCGCCTCCACCAGCGGCTACACGCACGAGTACGACAACCGCTACCTGTGGATGAGCCTCAAACGCATCGTCGGCTCGCACTTCGCCAACTACCGTGAGGCGTGGGAGGCCAACCGCCTGGTCGCCAAGGGCAGGATCCACCCCACCCTGTCACGCACCTACACCCTGGAGGAGACCGGCCAGGCTGCCTACGATGTGCACCGCAATCTTCACCAGGGCAAGGTCGGCGTGCTGGCGCTCTCCCCGCGAGAGGGCCTGGGAGTCACCGATCCCGAGCTGCGTGAGCACCACCTGCCGGCCATCAACCGTTTCAAGGATGCGTGATGACGGACGGCCAGAAACTGCAGGGCAGCCCAGCGAGTACGGCGCCCACGGCGAGCGAGCACAAAAGGAAGCGGGACCGGCCGTGGCTGATGCGCACCTACGCCGGGCACTCCACCGCCGAAGCGTCCAACGCGCTGTACCGGCGGAACCTGGAGAAGGGACAGACCGGGCTGTCGGTTGCGTTCGACCTGCCGACCCAGACCGGCTACGACCCGGACCACGTGCTGGCGCTCGGCGAGGTGGGCCGGGTCGGGGTGCCGGTGTCCCATCTGGGCGACATGCGGCGGCTGTTCCAGGACATCCCGCTGGAGCGCATGAACACCTCGATGACGATCAACGCCACCGCGATGTGGATGCTCGCACTCCTCCAGGTGGTCGCCGAGGAGCAGGGCGCCGACATCACCACCCTGCAGGGCACCACGCAGAACGACATCGTCAAGGAGTACCTGTCCCGCGGCACCCATGTCTTCCCGCCCGGCCCCTCGCTGCGGCTGACCACGGACATGATCACGTACACGGTCAAGCACATCCCGAAGTGGAACCCGATCAACATCTGCAGCTACCACCTCCAGGAGGCCGGGGCCACCCCGGTCCAGGAGGTCGCCTACGCGATGTCCACCGCGATCGCCGTGCTGGACGCGGTGTTCGCCTCCGGGCAGATCCCGCAGGAGCGGCGCGGCGACGTGGTCGCGCGGATCTCGTTCTTCGTGAACGCGGGCGTGCGGTTCGTCGAGGAGATGTGCAAGATGCGCGCCTTCGGCCGGATCTGGGACACCATCACCCGCGAGCGGTACGGCGTCCAGGACCCGAAGCAGCGCCGCTTCCGCTACGGCGTGCAGGTCAACTCGCTGGGCCTGACCGAGGCGCAGCCGGAGAACAACATCCAGCGGATAGTGCTGGAGATGCTGGCCGTCACGCTGTCGAAGGACGCCCGCGCCCGCGCGGTGCAACTCCCGGCGTGGAACGAGGCGTTGGGCCTGCCCCGGCCCTGGGACCAGCAGTGGAGCCTGCGTATCCAGCAGGTGTTGGCGCACGAGAGCGACCTGCTGGAGTACGACGACATCTTCGCCGGCAGCCATGTGATCGAGGCGAAGGTCGCCGAACTGGTCGGGCAGGCGACCGCGGAGATGGCGCACATCGCCGAACTGGGCGGGGTGATGGACGCGGTGGAGTCCGGCTACCTCAAGTCGCAACTGGTGGCCTCGCACGCGGAGCGGCGGGCCAGGATCGAGTCCGGCGAGGAGAAGATCGTCGGCGTCAACGTCTACGAGTCCACCGAACCCAACCCGCTCACCGCTGACCTGGACCGGGCGATCATGACGGTGGACCCGGCGGGCGAGGCCCGCGTGGTGGCCGCGCTGCACGACTGGCGGGTCGCCCGTGACCAGCCGCGGGCCGACAGGGCACTCGTCGAGTTGCGGGCCGCCGCGGCCGGCGCCGGGAACCTGATGCCCCCCACCCTGGAGTGCGCGCGGGCCGGGGTGACCACCGGCGAGTGGTCATCGGCGCTGCGCGACATCTTCGGCGAGTTCCGCGCCCCGACCGGGGTGAGCGGCGCGCCGGTCGCGGTCACCGCCGAAGCGGGCAGCGAACTGGCCGACGTACGGCGGAAGGTCGCGGCGACCGCGGCGGAACTGGGCGACGGGCGGCTGCGGTTGCTGGTCGGCAAGCCGGGCCTGGACGGGCACTCCAACGGCGCCGAGCAGATCGCGGTACGCGCCCGCGACGCCGGCTTCGAGGTGGTCTACCAGGGGATCAGGCTGACCCCCGAGCAGATCGTCTCCGCGGCGGTCGCCGAGGACGTGCACTGCGTGGGTCTGTCCATCCTGTCCGGGTCGCACGCGGCGCTGGTGCCGGACGTGCTCGGCCGGCTGCGGCGGGCCGGGGTGGACGACGTGCCGGTGGTGGTCGGCGGCATCATCCCGGCCGCGGACGCGGCGGAACTGCGCGCGGCCGGTGTGGCGGCCGTCTTCACGCCGAAGGACTTCGGTATCACCGGGATCATCGGCCGGATCGTGGACGAGATCCGGCGAGCGAACAAGCTGGAGGTATGACTGTGCAGTTCGGGCGCACCTACGAGGAGTTCGAGATCGGTGCGATCTACAAGCACTGGCCCGGCAAGACGGTCACCGAGTACGACGACCACCTCTTCTGCCTCCTCACCATGAACCACCACCCGCTCCACATGGACGCGAACTACGCGGAGAACACCACGGACTTCGGCCGCAACGTGGTGGTCGGCAACTACGTCTACTCGCTGCTGCTGGGCATGTCCGTGCCCGACGTGTCGGGGAAGGCGATCGCCAACCTGGAGATCGAGTCGCTGCGGCACGTGGCGCCGACGTTCCACGGCGACACGATCTACGGCGAGACGACCGTGCTCGACAAGCGGCCGTCGAAGTCGAAGGACGACCGCGGCATCGTCGAGGTGGAGACCCGCGGCCACAAGCAGGACGGCACCCTGGTCTGCGTCTTCCGCCGCAAGGTGATGGTGCCGACCGCCGCGTACATCAAGGAGCGCGGCGGCGAGCAGCCCGGCCGCCCCGAACCCGCCACCACGGCGACCACGACCGGCACCGCGACTACGACTGCGACTACGACCGCGACCGGCACCGCCGCCGGCACCGACTCCCGGGGAGGGAAGTGACATGGTCGACCGCCTCGCGCAGACCGATGGCCTGACCGACATCCAGCAGGAGATCCTCGCGACGGTGCGCTCCTTCGTGAACAAGGAGATCCTGCCGGTCGCCACCGAGTTGGAGCACCGCGACGAGTACCCGACCGACATCGTCGCGGGCCTGAAGGAACTCGGCATCTTCGGCCTGATGATCCCCGAGGAGTACGGCGGGCTCGGCGAGTCGCTGCTGACGTACGCGCTCACCGTGGAGGAGATCGCCCGCGGCTGGATGAGCGTGTCCGGCATCATCAACACGCATTTCATCGTCGCCTACATGATCCAACAGCACGGCACGCAGGAGCAGAAGGACTACTTCCTGCCGAAGATGGCGACCGGCGACGTACGCGGAGCGTTCTCGATGTCGGAGCCGGGGCTCGGTTCCGACGTGTCCGCGATCCGCACCAAGGCGGTCCGCGAGGGCGACGCGTACGTCATCAACGGGCAGAAGATGTGGCTCACCAACGGCGGCACGGCGAACCTCGTGGCCGTGCTGTGCCGCACCGACGAGGGGCAGCCGCAGGACGCGCCGGCGCACCGGTCGATGACCACCTTCCTGATCGAGAAGGAGCCCGGCTTCGGCCCGAACCCGAAAGTCTCCGGGCTCACCGTGCCCGGCAAGATCGAGAAGATGGGTTATAAGGGCGTCGACACCACCGAGCTGATCCTGGAGGACGTCCGCGTTCCGGCGGACCGGGTGCTCGGCGGGGGCAGCGGCCGCGGCTTCTACCAGATGATGGACGGCGTCGAAGTGGGCCGGGTGAACGTCGCCGCACGCGGCTGCGGAGTCGCCCGCAGGGCCTTTGAGCTGGGCATCTCCTATGCACAGCAGCGGCACACGTTCGGGAAGCCGATCGCCGAGCACCAGGCGATCCAGTTCAAGCTGGCCGAGATGGCCACCAAGGTCGAGGCCGCCCACCAGCTCATGGTGAACGCCGCCCGCAAGAAGGACTCCGGCGAGCGGAACGACCTTGAGGCGGGCATGGCCAAATACCTCGCCTCCGAGTACTGCAAGGAGGTCGTGGAGGACGCCTTCCGCATCCACGGCGGTTACGGCTTCTCCAAGGAATACGAGATCGAGCGGCTGTACCGCGAGGCGCCCATGCTGCTGATCGGCGAAGGGACCGCCGAGATCCAGAAAATGATCATCGGGCGGCGGCTGTTGGAGGAGTACCGTGTCCAAGGTTGATTGTCCGCGTTCACGGTGGTTTTACTGAGATGAGAGTCACACTACGTCGAGACCGGGGCCGCGGGAACCAGCCATCGACTCGCCCATCAGCTTGCCGAGTTGCCGGTGTCAGCCGATACCATCAATGAAAGCCGCCGTCCCCTGAAGCATTTCGCGGCACCCTCCGCTACGAAGGTCTTCCATGCCCCACAGCCAATCCTCTGCACCTCGCCGCCGGGTCGGCCTCGCGCGCGGAGCGTCGCCGTGGCTCCTCCCGACCGCGGCCACAGCGGCGGTCAGCGTGCTGCGCGCCCGCCGCTCCGGACGCTGGGCGGCGGTGGCCGTCCCCGCCACCGTCCTCACGGCCGGCATGCTGTGGTTCTTCCGCGACCCCGAGCGGAAGATCACCGAGGACGGGGTGGTCTCCCCCGCCGACGGCGTGGTCCAGAGCGTCATGCCGTGGAAGGACGGGCGCACCCGCGTCGCGATCTTCATGAGCCCGTTGAACGTCCACGTCAACCGCGCCCCGCTGAGCGGCACGGTCACCTCCGTCGAGCACATCCCCGGCGGATTCGTCCCGGCGTTCAACAAGGAGAGCGAGAACAACGAGCGGGTGGTCTGGCACTTCGACACCGAGATCGGTGACGTCGAGGTGATCCAGATCGCCGGCGCGGTGGCCCGGCGGATCGTGCCGTACGTGCCCCGCGGCTGCAAGGTCGAGCAGGGCGAACGGATCGGGCTGATCCGGTTCGGCTCCCGGGTGGACGTCTACCTGCCGGAAGGCGTGGGCTCCGCGGTCGAGGTCGGCGAGACCATGACGGCTGGGGTGACGCGCCTTGACCGTGACTGAGCACGAGACACACAGCAACTGGGTCAGCGAGATCGAGGAGCAGGACGACGACCTGCCCCTGTCGACCCGGCTCTCGATCGCCGACGCGCTGACTCTCGGCAACGCGATCTGCGGCTTCATGGCCGTCTACTTCACCACCACCGGCGTGCTCGTCCCGCACCTGATGGGCAACGGCGACAGCGCGATGTCCAAGCACAGCGCGGCCAACGCGGTGACGCTGATGCTGATGGCGTCGGTCTTCGACCTCTTCGACGGGCTGGTCGCACGCAAGCTGCGCAGTTCGGCGATGGGCGCCGAGCTGGACAATCTCTCCGACCTGATCAGCTTCGGGCTCGCCCCTGCCTACTTCGTCGTCGTGTGGGGCATCGTCTCCGACGACGCGCACGGCAAGGTGGCCGCGGCCGCGGCGGTTCTCGTCGTCCTCGCGGTGGTGCTGCGGCTGGCCCGCTTCTCCTGCACCACGCTGCGCGACGGGGTCTTCCAGGGCATGCCCAGTCCCTTCGGGGCGATGACCGTGGTCTCCCTGGTCCTGCTGGAGCTGCCCTTCCTGCCCACGGTGATCGCGATCGTCGGGGTGGCCTGGCTGATGGTGAGCCGGGTCGAGTACCCCAAGCCGCGCGGGCGGCTCGCTCTGATCACCTTCTGCTGGACCCTGGTCAGCATGGGTTGCCTCGCCGCCTGGACCCTCAACATCCCCGGCGGTCACCAGCTCCTCCAGGCGGGCTGCGCCCTCCAGTGCGTGGCCGCGGCCACGATTCCCGGGTTCGCGACCA
Organism: Streptomyces sp. NH27; assembly: GCF_056859195.1. Taxonomy (NCBI): domain Bacteria; kingdom Bacillati; phylum Actinomycetota; class Actinomycetes; order Kitasatosporales; family Streptomycetaceae; genus Streptomyces; species Streptomyces sp. NH27. The sequence continues at coordinate 185 of NZ_JACEGK010000024.1, read as the reverse complement.
CCCGCCGCGTCAACACGATGCGGGCCAACCGTCGCGAGCGCGCGACTGCGCGGTAACCGGACCCCCCGGGTTTCCCCGTCCTGCCGGTTACGGGACCACCTGTCAGTGGGTGGCTTGTCGCGCAGTTCCCCGCGCCCCTTGGTTTGTGGCCCTCCTTTCGCGGAGGAGCCGCACAATCTCAGGGG
>NZ_JACEGK010000023.1:0-27439 GCF_056859195.1 Streptomyces sp. NH27 | reverse complement strand
CCACTGGACGCAGTTCGAGGTCTACCGCGAAGCGCTCGGTGCCCCATCCGAAGCCGGTGTTCTCCCCGCCGACCCCAACGCCGAGTCCCCCGCGGGCGTGACCGTCCCCACCGGCTACACCGCCCCCTTCTACAAGGCGAACCGCGAGCGCGAGATGCGCGAGGCTCACGCCTACTTCAAGAAGCGCCTCGACGAGGCCGTGGCGAAGGGTCTGTGGGACCCGGAGAGGATGGAGGTCCCGACCCGATGAGGCCGACTCTCGAAGCGCAGGGACTCAAGGAGAGCCTGCTCCAGTACCTGTCCACGACGTACGGCCTCGCAGATGAGGGCGCCCGCAAGGCGTTGCAGGCGTTCCTCGGGGACGAGACCACGGGCATGTTCCGAGGACCGTTCCTCCGCCTCCGCACCCCCTTCACGCCAGCTGACGAGGGCTGGCAGCGGCACCTGGACTGGGTGCGCACCGACGGCTGGACGCCGTACGCGCACCAGGCGCGCGCCTTCGCCCGGCTCACCTCAAGGGGCGGGCACGCGCCTCAGCCCACACTGGTCACTACGGGCACGGGGTCCGGCAAGACCGAGTCGTTCCTCTACCCCGTACTCGACCACTGCGCCCGCGAGCGAGCGGCAGGGAACGACGGACTCAAGGCCGTCTTCCTCTACCCGATGAATGCTCTGGCCACCGACCAGGCGGCCCGGATCAACGGACTGCTCACCAAGCACGACGAGTTGAGCGGCGTACGCGCCGGCCTGTACATCGGGGACAAGGCGGCGACGCACTACGACCGGGTGTACACGCGCCGCCAGGACATGCAGCTGTCCCCGCCGGACATCCTGATCACCAACTACAAGATGCTCGACCTGCTCCTGCAGCGTGCCGCCGACGCCCCGCTGTGGGAGGGCAGCGGCATCCGCTATGTCGTCGTCGACGAGTTCCACACCTACGACGGCGCGCAGGGCACCGATGTCGCCATGCTGCTGCGCCGCCTTGCCATAGCCGTCGGGGCCGACCAGCCCGACAAGCCGCTCGGCGCCATCACCCCCATTGCGACGTCAGCGACTCTTGCCTCCGGCACCGACGCCGACGAAGTGCGCCAACTCCTCTCCGTGGCCACGAGCGTCTTCGGCACCGAGTTCACCGAGGACGCGATCATCGGTGAGGACCGGCTGACGGTCGACGAGTTCATGCTCGACGAGTCGATCCCGGACGCGAAATTCCTTCCCGGCCAGGCCACACCTCCCGAGACACTGACCGCCCTACCGGAACCGGCCTCCAGCCCCGATGCGCTCGCGGACCTCGCCGAGGCCGTCACCGGAAGCCGTACCACTGATCCGGTCGCCCTCGGTGCCGCGCTCAAGCGCAACAGGCTGACGTATGCCGTCCTGACCGCCTTCGATGGCACGGTGCGCACCTATGACGAAGTGCTCGACGTGATGCGCCGTAGTGGGGCGAAGAGTTGGGACGAGGCGATCACGACACGTCCGCAGATCGCCGCGTCGGCACTCGCACGCCTCGTCGCTCTCCTGTCCGTGGCGCGCGACCCGGAGGCGCCGGCCGCGATCAGCCGTCCTTTCGTCCAGGTCGAGGTGCACCAGTGGGCGCGGTCCGTCACGCGCATGCTACGCGGTGTACTGCCTTGGCCGAAGGCCGAGTTCGCCTGGGACGCGGCCGGGGCGCAGAGCGAGCAGCGTGCGACGCCGGACACCACCACCTCCCGCGACTCGAAGATCTTCCTGCCGGCGCTGTATTGCCGCGAGTGCGGGCGCTCCGGATGGTCGGTCCTCGCCCCCGAGTCCGACCTGGAGGAACTGAACTTCGAGGCCCACAAGATCCGCCGGGCCAGCGTGACCGCCGACAAGGCCAAGGTGCGCACCTTGGTGGCGGCCACCGACAACGAAGCCCGTGAGGGCAACGGCCGTACCGCCATCGACAGGGCTGCGCAAAAGTCACTGACCACCGGTGGCTCGGGCGTGCTCATGGTGCTCGACGGTCCCATGCGTCGACTGCGTCTGCCCGACCCCCTGGGCGACTACGACGACGAGGGCAACCCGCAGCCCAGCGGCCCGGATTCGGTCTTCGTCCTCGTCCAGCTAGGCGACATCGCGGAACGGGCGGCCAAGGACGACTGGTGCCCGGCGTGCGGTACGCACAACGCGATCCGCTTCCTCGGCACGGGTGCTGCCGCGCTCGCCGCCGCCTCCGTCACCCAGTTGTTCACCGGCGGGGAGATGGACAAGCAGGAGGGCGAGACGAAGACGCTGATGTTCAACGACTCGGTGCAGGACGCCGCGCACCGGGCCGGGTTCGTCGCCTCCCGCTCGTACACCTTCTCCCTGCGGGCCCTGTTCACCAAGCACCTGAGCGAGCAGCGGCCCAGTGCGCTCAACGACCTCGTCGCCGATGTCGTGGCGGCCACCACCGACCGTGAGACGCTCGCCGCTGTCGTCCCGCCGGATCTGCACGACGACACGGGCGTGGCGCGTCTGCTGTCGGGCAAGGGGCGCGGTGGGGACAGGAAGACCTGGGACCTGATCGGTGAACGGTTCGCGTTCGAGGCCGTGATGGAGTTCGGTCACCGTTCCCGCAACGGCCGCACCCTCGAACTGACCCGTACCGCGGCCGCCTGGGTGGACGTTTCCGACGAGCGGGCGGCCGTGGCGATCGTGCGCGCTGCCCATGAGGAATCCTCCCATCGCGGGTTGGCGCTCACCGAACACGATGATGCCCGCTACCTGGCTTTCCTGCGTGGCCTGTTGGAACGACTGCGCAGGCGGGGGGCAGTCGGCCACCGGTGGTTGGAGAAGTTCCTCGACGAGGCCGGCACGAGCCGCTACTTCATCTGGGGCGGCCGACCGCACGGCATGAAAGCCTTCCCCAGGGGCGTCTCCGCGCCGAGCTTCCTGCTCACGCGGCCGAAGCCGAGCAGCGAGTTCGATTTCGCCGCCGGGCGCTTGTCCTGGTACCAGACCTGGGCCCAGCGCTGCCTCGACATGACGCGTGAGCAGGCCGACGAGTTCTGGGTGCGGCTGCTGCCCCGGCTCACCGATGCCGGGCTGCTCGCGGCGCGCACCCCACGTGACACGGCAGTCCGCCTCTATGGCCTCCAACCGGGCGCCATACGAATGCAGTTGTTGCCGGATTCTCAAGTCAACGAGTCGTATGTGCGCTGCCCGAAGTGCTTCTGGGAGCAGACCGTCCATCCCTCGCTGCTGGCGCAGTACCACGGACAGCCCTGCCAGGCATACCGCTGCACGACCGGACGGCTCGTCGCGGGCGACCGCTGGCTGGAGACCGTCGACCGACACGACCGTGACCGCGACTACCGCGACGACTACTACCGCAGGCTGTACCGGCGGGCCGGCACCTACCAGGTCGTCACCGCCGAACACACCGGCCTGCTCTCCCGCGGCAAGCGCGAACACGTCGAGGACGCGTTCCGCAACGGCAAAGGGTTCAACGACCCCAACGTGCTGTCCTGCACGCCCACCCTGGAGATGGGCATCGACATCGGCGACCTGTCCGCCGTCGTCCTCGGCGCGCTGCCGCGCCGGCCGGCGAACTACGTCCAGCAGGCGGGCCGGGCCGGGCGCCGTACCGGTAACGCTTTCCTGCTCACCATCCCCGACCGCTCCCGCCGCGACCTGTACTTCCTCGACCGGCCCCGCGACATGATCGACGGGCGGATCGTGCCGCCGGGCTCGTACCTGTCGGCCATCGAGATCCTGCGCCGTCAGTACACCGCGCACCTCCTCGATCTGGCGGCACGCGGCCGGCTGCTGCGCGAGGACGGCAAGCCGCTGGCCGCACTGCCGCGCCGCGTCAACGAGCTCTTCGGCCCCTCCGGTTACCTCGCCGACTTCATCGAGGCCGCCCTTACCCACGGCGAGGAGCTCGTCGCGGGCTTCCTCTGGCTGTTCCCGACCGGAGTGAGCGAGTCCGCGAAGGAGGAGCTGGCGACGTATGCGGTGCGGGGCATCCGCAGCGCGATCGAGAAGGCCGAGCGGGAGTGGGAGCGCGAGAACCAGAAGCTGCGCACCCGTATCCGCACGATCCACACAGCGATCGACGAGCTCAAGGACGGTGACGACGAACAGGCCCGCACGAAGGCAGAGTTGAAGGCCGAACTGTGGGCCGTCTCGAAGCAGGGCGCCGCGCGTCAGCGCCGGCCCGCCCAGACCGTGCTGTGCGACCTCGGTCTGCTGCCCAACTACGCCCTCATCGACGCCACGACCACCCTGGACGCCACGATCTTCTGGCCCGAGGGCACCACACCCGAGGGCCAGGTCCGCTACAAGTCGAAGTCGTTCTCCTACGGACGGCCGCGCGGCTTCGCCCTGTCCGAACTCGCCCCCGGCAACACCTTCTACGCCGAGGGCTACAAGCACCGGATCACCGGCATCGACATCGTCACCGGCCGCGACCAGGACTGGCGCCACTGGCGCTTCTGCCCCTCGTGCGGCTACGTCCGCACCGAGAACGCCGAGAACGACATCACGCCCTGCCCGCGCTGCGGGGAAGCGGGCATCGCCGACTCCGGAAGCCTGCGGCAGATCGTCCAGCCCAGCGTCGTCACAGCCCGCGCCAAGCGTGAGGACGCCAAGATCGGTGACGAGAGCGACGACCGGGAGCGACGCTTCTACACCGTCGTGGACATGGTCGACATCGACCCCGGTCACTTCGTCGCGGGCAAGTCCTGGCGGCACACCAAAGAGATCTTCGGCGTCGACTACACCCGCCGCGCCGTCATCCGTCGTATCAACGCCGGACCTCTCAGCATCGGTGCCCAGGAGAACGACCAGCTCGCCGGGCAGCCCGTGCGGATCGCCCCCTTCCTCGTGTGCACCGCCTGCGGAGCCGCGAGCGCCGACGGACGGCCTGTCTTCGACGACGACCGCGACGCCGTCGACAACTCCGCCAACCGCCGGCGAGAACTGAAGCACCACACCCCCTGGTGCCCGCTGCGGCGCGGCACGAAGGGCGTGCCGCAGGAACCGGTCCTGCTCGCACACGAGTTGGAGACCGAAGCACTGCGCATCCTGCTCCCGGCGGCAACCGTCCTCGTCGAGGAGAAGGTCCACTCCTTCCAGGCCGCACTGCGCCTGGGCGTGGACGCCTCCTTCGGGGGAGACCCCCAGCACCTCGACACCACCCTCGCCACCATGCCGGACCGGGACACCGCGGAGAAGCGGCACTTCCTGGTCCTGTACGACCGCCTCCCGCACGGAACCGGCTATCTCGACCGGCTCACCGAGCCCGCTGCCTTCCGGCAGGTGCTTGAGGACGCACGTCGTCTGCTGAACGAGTGCCCCTGCAACGAGGAGGGCGGGCAACAGGCCTGCCACCGCTGCCTGTACCGCTACGCCGACGAACAGCACATCGAGCGCGTCTCCCGCCAGGCCGCCCTGGAAATCCTCGACCAGCTACTGGGCACCGACACAGACGCCTGGAACACCAGACGCGTCGGCAACACCAACCAGATCGGTCTGGACGGGCAGGTGGAGTCCGACCTCGAGGCACGCTTCCTCAAGGCCCTGCGTGGATGGAGTGGACAGCGCACCGACGCGGCCCTGAAAGAGAGCAGCGACAACAGCGCCTACCTGCACCTCGGCGAGATCGACACCGTGCACCGTTGGCGTCTGACCGCCCAGCGCAACGAAGGCTTCACGCGCACCGACTTCACGTTCGAACGTACCGACGGCCCCAAGCAGAAGATCACCGTCTACCTCGACGGACACCGCTTCCACGCCACCCGCCGGCACAATCGACTCGCCGGCGACGCCGACAAGCGCAACCGGCTACGGATCGAAGGACGCACCGTCTTCCAGCTCACCTGGGACGATCTCGAAGCGTTCGAGCGGCAGACCAACACGGCGGAGTCCTCAGCCGGGCGGGCGGCAGCCGAGTCGGTGTGGCCGCCCTACCCGCGCAGCGCCCAGGACATCGCCGAGCAGCTCTACGCCGACCGCGGCGGCGACGACCTTGACACCACTGCCTTCACCGACCCGATGAACATGCTCCTCGCCTACCTGCGCAGTCCGGACGATGCGGCCTGGGGCAGCCGTGCGTCCGCGGTGGTCGGCGGACTCCTCGGGGCCGACAAGGAGATCCTCGTCGGCAACGGCACGCCCGACCAGACCCGCCAGTCACTGGACCGTCTCCTCGACACCTGGGGCCACGCCGACGCCATCGGCCCGGTTCCCGTCCAGGGCACGGGCACGCTCAACCTGTTCCGGGCCTGTGACCAGTCCGGTCTCCCCGTCGCCTTCCTCGTCGACGGAGCCACCAGCCACTGGTCGGCTCTGGCCTGCCTCGACGACACCACGCCGGACCGGCTCGGCACACCAGAACACAAGGCACGCTGGCGCTCCTGGCTCCAGTGGTCCAACATCCTGCAGTTCCTCGCCCACGACGGCGGTGACGGCATTCAGCTGACCACTGCCACCGCAGCAAGGTTCGACGCCTCGGTTCTCAAGGCATTCGGCGGCCTCGGTGAACTCGAGTCCCTCGTGGCGCGGTACGGCACCGGCACACCCGTACCGCAGCAGCCCACGCCCTTGGCCAGGGCCGACGACACTCCTCTCGAAGCAGCGCTGCGGGATCTGCTGTGGGATCGGGAGATCCTCGAATACCTCGACGCGGACGAACCGGACGCTCCCCTCACCCGTCTCGCCCATGCCCTGGCCGACGGTGGCAAGAAGGCCCCCGCCTACGGCTACGAACTCGGCGAACGCGGCTGGCTGGCCGACTTCGTCTGGGACCACGGCGACCAACAGATCGCGGTCATGGCCGAACCGTACGACCAGGCAGACGAGGAGAGCGACAAGACCTGGAGCGCCTACCGCGACGCAGGGTTCACCGTCCGCTCGGCCGACGACTGGCTCGCCGATCTCGACGCCCTGCTGACCGCACTCCCCGACGCCACCGCCCGTCCCGACTCCGAAGAACAGAGTGCCGCACGATGACCGCACGCCTCAGCCTCTACCAGAAGGCCGAAAACGAGCTCTACAAGATGGACTCGTCGGTCAAGACGAAGTTCTACGACTTCTGCCACCAGTTCCGTCTGGACCCGAATCATCCCAGCCTCGATCTCAAACCCCTCAAGGGCGACGGCCGGATCTTCCGGGCCAAGGTCGACCGGTCGTATCGGGCGCTCCTTGCTCGGGCCGGCGTCGGTGCCGACGGCATCCAGCAGTGGCTGATCGTCGCTGTCCGGCACCGCAAGGACGTCTACGAGGAACTCAGCGTCGCCATCAACAGGGTCACCGGCGAGATCGAGTTCGTCGACCTCGGCGTCGTGGGCCAGAGCGTCCTTCAACGCGCGGGACTCCAGCTCACTCCGGCCCCGGACGAGCATGCCGCACCGGCCGAGCCCACGCACACACCGTCCGAGGCACTGCAACCAGCCGCACCCGCCGAGCCACTCCTCGCCGGCTGCACCCCCGAGGATCTGCATCGACTCGGCGTTGCCGAAGCCCTCGTCAGTCTTGCCCTCACCGTCACCACCGACGAGGAACTCGATCAACTCATCGCCGGCGCCCCGCGCCTGACCGCCGAGGTACTCACTGGCCTCGGCTCCGGCATGTCGGTAGACGAGGTCGAACGCGAGATCACTGAGCCTGCCTCCACTGAACTCGAACCGGGTTTCGAGAACGACATGGCAGCGGCCCTCACCCGTACCGCGGTGACCACGGTCGACGACGACATCCGCAACGTCCTGGCGGAAGGTGACTTCCGTGCCTGGAAGGTCTACCTCCACCCCACCCAGCGCAAGATCGTCGACCGGAACTACAGCGGCCCTGCTCGTGTCAGCGGCGGCCCCGGAACCGGCAAGACCATCGTCGCCCTGCACCGCGTCGCCCGCCTGGCCGCCGCTCTGCCGTCCGGCTACGGCAAGCCGATCCTGCTGACCACGTACACCAAGAACCTCACCGCCGACCTGCGCTCCCGGCTCACGTCGCTCGTGGACCCGGCGCTGCTCGGCCGTATCGACATCAAGCACATCGACCAACTCGCCCAGAGCGTCCTCAACGAGAACGTCGCGCCCGGCTCGCAGCGGAGCCTGATCACCGACGACGGGGCCCTGGACGTGCTTCGCGAAGTCCTCTTCGAATACGACGAGCAGCGCTGGGATGCCGAATTCCTCTTCGACGAATGGGAACAGATCGTCCTCGGCCAGTCCCTCGCCACCCGCCAGGACTACTTCAAGGCCCGCCGCGCCGGCATGGGCCGCGCACTCAACCGCCCTGAGCGAGCAGTCATTTGGAAGCTGCTCGATCAGTTCGGCCTGCGTCTCAACGGCCTGGGCCGTGAGACCTGGGCCCAGGCCGCCGAGCGTGCGGCCCGCTACGAGATGGAACGCGCCCGCAAGATCCAGATCCGAGCGGAGCACAAGGCTGACATCGGCGGCGGCGACCTTACGCACCTCGACGACAACAGCTCCGCGATGCGCTATCTGCGTCATCGCTACCAGCACATCGTCGTCGACGAGGCGCAGGACCTCAGCCCTGCCCACTGGAAGATGATGCGCGCCATGGTGGCGCCGGGCCCGAACGACCTGTTCATCGCCAGTGACACGCACCAGCGGATCTACGACCGGCAGGTCACTCTTTCCACCGTCGGCGTCAACATCCGGGGCAGGTCATCGAAGCTGACACTCAGCTACCGCACCACCCAGGAGATCCTCGACCAGGCCGCCAAAGTCGTCCGCGGGGCCACCTACGATGACCTCGATGACGGCACCGACACTCTTGAGGGCTACCACTCCCTGCTACACGGCCCGGCCCCCGAATACGTCGCCTGCGCTGATTGGTCGGACGAGATCACCCAGCTCGCCGAGGCCCTCAAGCAGTGGCGCGCGGATATCACCCAGCCCGCCGAGGACGGCACCGTGCGCGATCCAAGCGGCACCATGGCCGTCTGCGTTGCCGACGGCGAGATGGCCGGCCGCGTCGCCACCGACCTGAAGATGAAGCACGACATCACCACGGCGACCCTGACCAAGGACGGCCCGCAGGGCGGCGGCGACGTGCACATCGGCACGATGCACCGGTTCAAAGGATTGGAGTACCAGAAACTCGCGGTCATCGGGGCAAGCGACGGCATCCTGCCCCGCACCACCCTCTTCGAGAGGTACGCCACAGCCGATCCGAAACGCTACGCGCGCGAGCTGAAGAAGGCACGCAACCAGCTCTTTGTCGCTGCCACCCGCGCCCGCGACACACTGCGGATCTCCTGGCACGGAAGGCCGAGTCCGTTCCTGGCACCGTTCACCGGCTCGAATGATTGACCTTCTCGACGTTCAGTGGCACGCGTGGGACCTGGAGCAGCATCGCCCCACGCGTGCCCATTGAGACAAAGCTCAGCGGAAATCCGCGTCCTCGCCGGTCGGGTAGCGGCGGTTGGCCTGCGCGACCGTGTGCGCGAACCACTCCAGCACCGTGCAGAGTTCATCGCTGTGTTCGGCGAAGACCTCCAGCGGGAAGGACGGGCGCAGGTCCAGCTTGGCTTCCGCGAGCCCGATGCCGTCGATGGCGTTGAGGCGGTCGAGCAGCTCGCGCCGCAGGGGCTCGTCGTCGAAGGGCGGGCGGCGCTTGAGGTACTGGAGGACGACCTCGACCGTGCCGGACACCGGGTAGATCCCCAGCGGCCACGTCGTACGGATACCGGGTGTGCCGGCGAGCCGGGCCGTGGGGAAGCAACTCGTCTCGTTCGCGCGGCCGTAGGCGACGTGGCCGCCCTGCTGCTCCCAGAGGCGGAGGGCCCGCAGGACCCCTTCGACGGTCTCCTCGGTCTGGTTGTCGCGCAGTTGCGTTTCGAACCGGGCCGCCTCCGACTGCGGCCCGGGGTCGTCCTCAGAAGTGGAGGGCGCGGCCTCCTCGTCGAGGTCCTTGCCCGTCAGGGCCGCCAGATCGGCCGTGGTCACCCGATGGGAGCGTCGGGCCCGGCCGGCATCGTCGAAGGGAACGCCTTCTGCTTCCAGGCGGGTCTGCGCGTCTCCGGATTCCTCGCCGTCCGGCCATCGGAATCCCGCCGAGACACGGCCGTCTGCCGTCAGTACCCGGTAGGCGCCGTGCAGCCCGGTTTTGGTGGCCAAGTGCTGGCCGACCGGGACGGCGTGGGTGCCGATGAGCGCCGCGACGTCACCGTATGTGGTCCAGGTGCCGGCGGGCATGGCGAGGAGTGCGGCGCGCAACTCCTTCCAGCCGGACCACTCGTCGTCGGCCGGGATGGTCCCGGCGATCGGGCCCGGCCACAGCCGCACCGCCCGCTCGGCGAGCTCGTCGGCGCGGGCCAGGACCTCGGCTCGGCCCCACCGCTCCTGGCCGGCAATGGCCTGGTTCATGCGCAGGGCGCTGGAGTCCAGGATCTCCTGCTTGCGGCGGAAGGGGTGGTTGGACAGCTTCGCGTTGTCGGCCGACAGCGTCAGGTTGCCCAGCGTGTGGACGAGCGAGGCGTGGAGTTCCTCCGGGGTCTGCCCGTCCTCGGTCTCTTCCGCGAGCAGGTCCAACCACTGATGAGCGGGGGTCTGCGGGAGGACATGCTCCACGGTGAGGTGGGCCTTGGCGTAGTCGACCGGTTCGCTGCTCCCGTAGCTGTCCTCCAGCCTGCGCAGCACCTGGAAGCGCTGGTTGCCGCGGCCGGCCTTGTAGAAGGGCCGGGTGCGGATGGCCTCGCGGACAGCGTCGTCGTCGGGCCAGACACGCGCGCCCACCTGGTTCTTGGACAGGAAACGGCGCACCGCCTCCGCGGGGTCGTCGTCCTTCTCCAACTCCCTGGGGATCTCCATGAACACGCGGTTGCTGCCCATGGTCGAGTAGCCGGCCAGCAGCCGCCGCACCATGTAGCTCTCGGCATAGGAGAGCGCCTGGACGGCCTGGCGGCCCGTGGCCTGGCCGGCATCCACCCGGTCGAGGAGCATGAGCGCCAATGGGTAGTGCGTCTGGCCTCCCCAACGGGACATCCGCTCCAGGACTTCCCGGAGGTCAGGATCCGGCTCCCGCTCCGGCCGCAGAATGCGCACGAGGCGTTCGGCACGCCCTGCGAGGGCCGTGATCTCGACCTCCAGCGCCGCCTCGTCGGAGCTGATCGGTTCCAGGCGCCGCTTCTGGTCCCGGTAGATGTCGCTCTGCTTGGCCCGGCTGTTGCCGGCCACCACCAGGTCGAGCCACACCAGGAGTTCGAGGTTGTCCGGGCCGAGGAGCTCCTGCATGGGCAGCCAGCGGTTGCGGTAGACCCGCTCCCCGCGGCTCGGCAGGCACATGAAGAGGTAGTTGCGCAGCAGGTCGCTCTGGCTCAACCCGACACCGGTGTTGTTGATCGACTCGAAGATCCGGTAGACGTTGTCGCCCTCAGCCGCGGTGATCTCGACGATCGACAGCAGACCGCTCAGGACGAACTCCACCGTGTCCGTCCACGCCTCGCCCCCGCTCTCCTCCCCCTCGGTCAACGTCGACAGGAAGAAGCGGTAGGCGGCACCTACGTTTCCGGGCCCGCCCGCCTTGGGCGACGTCTCGATGCAGGCGATGAACGCCTCCCGGTCGGCCTGTGTCGGCAACAACCGGTAATGGTCGTCGCCGCTGCGGTACTTGTTGACGAGGACGAGGTCGTGGATACGGTCTGCCTTCTGCTCCGCTCCCCGTGCGCGGTGCCGGTCGCGCAACGCGGTGAAGGCGAGCATCAAAGTGGTCAGCCGCTGCTGCCCGTCGACAACAAGCCAGCGCTGCATCCCGCCCGCGGTGATCCGGCCGGGTGCCAACACGACGGAGCCGAGGAAGTGCGCTGCGGGAGCGCGGCTTCCCGACTGGTCCTCGACCAATTCCTGTACGTCGTCCCAGAGTTGTTGCAGCTGCTCCCGCTCCCAGCTGTACGTCCTCTGGTACAGGGGCACTTGGTACTGCTTCTCGCCCTGGACGAGGTCATTGAACGTGGTCTCCTGAGCGTGCACGCGCGCCTCTCCCCAAGGTGTGTCGATCAACTCCCATGCTGCCATTGCTCATGTGCCCAGAGGTCGATATCCGGGCATTCGGACACGGGATGACGCCGCGGCGTGCGCAGCCCACCGGCGGTGCGAGCCGCGGGCCATAGAGATTCACCCGAGGCCCCGCTGATCGCGATCCTCGTCAAGCTCAGGGAAAGACCCTGCCGGCCGCCGATCTCCGACCTGGCGACGGACATGGAAGTCAAACAGGCAGGTCAGTCTGGTTGCGTGGCTTTCGCCCGGGCCTGTAACAGGAGGTGTCCGCACCCGGAAGTAAGGCACGACTCAGTGGCCCCGCTGCCGGGCGCGCCCTGTCCGGCAGCGGGCCGCTGCCTCTGTGTGCCTCTCACGGTGCGCTGACCGGGCTCCTTGGACCCACGGTCGAATCGGGAAGGAAGACAACGTCGAAGTCGGCGCCTGACATCGGTTCGGCAAGGTTCGCCAGTGAGCGAACGGAGGTGTGGTCCATGCAGTTGTCGGTGAACGGTGAAGCTGGTTCGCGCCCCTCGGACGGCGTCAGTTGGCGGAGTGTGTGCGGCTCCGATGTCCTAGCGTCGTGCTAGGTATGACCGCATGCACTCTGCGGCACCCTTGCCCCACGCCGACCTGACGGACGCGCAGTGGCGACTCCTCGCTCAGCTGGCCTCGGGGCCGCTCCCCGATCCAAGCGACCGACTCGTCTTCGCGCAGGCGTTGGCTCTGGGAGGACTCGATCCGGATCAGGCCCGGGACGACCTGCCGGCCCTCCGGTGGATGAGACTCGTCGACCAAGCAGGCAGTTCGCTCGTACTCACTGATTTGGGCGCCGCGATCCACTTCCGGGCCCTGTACGAGTCCTCGCAGGAGCGGTTGAGCGAGATCGCTCAACTGGCAGAGGCCCAGGGCTCGGCAGCGCCCCGACTCGCACGTGCAGTTCGTAGGTTGGCGGACGGCTCGTGTTCGTTGTCGGAGGCGCTGGCCAGTGTGGACGAAGCTCTGTGAAGAACCGCAGAACGGAAGGGCCGCTCACGTCACCTCGTGTCCATTGAAGAGGCCGTCGGTGACAGGATGCCGGGCCTTCCGGGCAGCGGCAGGAACAGGCAATACTCCGGCCGACGTCAACCCGGCCTCCGTGATCGCGGGGCCGGCCAGGATCTCCTGCAACAACTCGTTCTGAGCCTGCGCGAGGTCGGTGATTCGGCGGAGCACGGAGAGCAGTTCGATGAGCTCCGTCGTCCAGTCGTGCGGCCAGCGCTGTGCGTGGATGTCATCCAGGGGGCTCGTGCGCTTGCTGGTGGGAGAAGACTTCCGGTACCCGAACCACTTGCTCACGATCTTCATGCCGCCAACGTCGTAGGACCACACGGCGTCGGGAACGGGAGCCAATGATCCGTCCCCGACGTGGAGCGTCCTTGTCGCTGCGTCGTACTCCAGCCGGTCCGGGATACGGCTGCCGATCGGCGTCTGGTAGCGCACCTGCCGCGCGTCTCCCGAAGCGAACTGCACCTTACCGGGGAGCCGTCCGAGCGCCCAGTCGGCGCACCGCTCGCCGTAGCTCGAGGCCCACAGGATTTCCCGCCCGAGTTCAACGGCACGGGCCCACAGTGCTCCGTCTCGGGTCAGAGGTATGCGTACACCTGGCGTGAGCAGTTCTTCGGAGAATCTCTCCGTGAAGGCGTCGTGGCCAGCCACAGCCACCACATAGGCGGCGAGATCGACGACCGTGACTCGCACTTGGTTGGATACGCACGCCAGGTAGGCGAGCAGCCCGGGCGGCAAGTTCGGCGATCCATCTGGGTGCAGGAGCGGCAGGATCCGGCCTCCGCGGCCATTGAAGTGGTGCGTGTCCGGGATGAGGTACGTGGCCACAACCGCCGGGCCGGAGTCGATCTCATGGGACGACTGCTGGTTGAGGAATATCTGGCTGTCCTGAAGGGATGCCCACAGGTCAGGCCGTGGGTAGTCGAGCACGCGGTTGTCAGCGATCAACCACTGACGGTCGAAGCTGCGGAGCGAGGTGCGTATGAGGTTCGGGCGGACGTCCGTCTCCTGCGCAAGCGAAAGGAGGTGGGCGGGCTGGCCCGGTAGCGGCTCCCTTCTGGAGTTCAGGTCGCGATCTCGCGTCTCCTTGAATTGCTTGGCCTGGAGGGTCGGGTCACCGCCTCGTATCAGCGTGGTCCAGCGGCGACGAAGTACGTCGTCCGATGGGTCGCTCACCCACGAGCGGTTGGACTTCGCACCGGGGCTGCCCCACGGGAACAGGTCGTCCAGCGCTGGGAAGTCCTCCCAACCGGACTGGGTAAGGGGCGTGAACGGCCGCGGGCTGCGCGAGTGCGCGTCACGCCAGCCGTCGTCATCGATCTGCACCGCGTGCAACTGGACGAACTTGTCCACCCGGCGGCCGGCGAGGGCCCGGTAGTGAATCCGCGCACGGTGGCCCTCGCCCCGCTCGATTCCCGCCTTGCGGACGAATATCGAGATCGCCAAGGGCTGCGCCACCCCGGGGAAGGGGCGGGTGGCGACGTCGGAGCGGTGTCCCTCCGGTGACAGGTTGATGATCCAGCCCTCGTCACAGGTGCGGCGCAGATACTCCCGCATGCCGCGACCGCCAGGACCGGTGGCCCAGCCTGATGGCGTGATGAAGCAGACCACGCCGTGGCGTTCGCCGTCGTCCGCGTCGAAGACCTTCCAGGTGGCCCAACGCCAGAAGTACACGTACATGTTCTTCAGCATGTGCTCGTAACGCCCGTTGCCTGGGTAGCGGAAGGCGTCGAGCGGTGGCGCCTCGGCGTGGTCTGTGCGCTTCTCCACCCAGCCGCCGCGGTCTTCTGCCTTGTCGTCGTAGGGCGGATTGGCGATCACGACGGTCACGGGAACGTTGGCCTTGACGTTGTTCGCTCGTCGTCGGGACTCGGAGAGGGCGTCGTACGTGGAGGCCAGGTATTCGTCCTCGACGAACGGGTTGTCCAGCGTGTCGGTGACAAAGAGGTTGAGTCCTCCGTCAGGTAGCGGGGTCTTGTACCGCTTGAGCAGGTCGGAGGTTCGTAACTCCGCAACGGCGAACGGTCCCATCTGCTTCTCGAACCCGTAGAGCCGAGAGGCGAGGCGCGAGATGGCGTCGGCGGACATTGCAGGTCCTGAGCGCTCGGCGGCCTGATCGGCCACTCGTTCGATGATCGTATGGAGAAAAGTTCCCGTTCCCATGGCGGGATCGACGATCCGAACGCCGTCGCTGTGGAAACCGTCGGCCTGGCCGAGCCGCGTCCGCAGCACGTCCTCGGTGAGACGCACCATCTCCTGCACGACCTCGTACGGGGTGTAGTAGGAGCCACTCCTCTGGCGCAGCACGGGGTCGTAGACCGTGAGGAAGTGCTCGTAGAGGTGGAGGTAGGCGTCACGGTTGCCTGTGCGGATGCCCGGCCAGTCCACCTGGGCAATCGTGCGGCGCAGCAGTTCCAACGTGACGGTGAACCGCTCGTTGACGTTGTCCGTGAGGAGCTGGAGGGCCTTCCCCATGAGCGCGTGGTCGGCATCCAGGCGACGACCGATGTCATGGAGGCTAATACCGTCTTGGAGAACATCCTCGGACCGCGCCAGCAGCAGGGCAAAAGTGACTGCTTGGGCATAGCCGTCGGCGAACGTCGCATCGTCTGCGGACGGGAACAGCATCCGTCGCCAGTCGTTCTTGAGCCCCGTGAACGGCCGGGCGCGGACATCGTCGTCCCTCTTGGACGATCGGGCCTCGGCTGACAACTGCTCGAGGACAGCTGCGCGCAGCAATCGGCAGAGCGGAGCAACGTGTTGCACGAGTCGGGCGACGCGCTTGATGGGCGGAGGTTTCCACATCAGGAACTGCTTCAGCAGAGCATCCAGCGCGCCCGGGTCCACCGGCGCCAGACTCTCGCCCGCCGAGCGGAGCGATCCTGCGAAGTAGACCGTCTCGCCGAGCTGCCGCCCGTCGCGGAACAACCGCCACTCGGTGCCGTTGGAGTACAGCAGGTTGGGCAGGTTCCGCAGCTTTTCCCACTGCTCGCGGTTGCTCTTGCCGAAGGTGTCGGGGTCGACCGACAACCCCGGCTTCTTGAGCTCGATGTAGCCGGCCAGCTCACCACTCGCGCGGATGGCGTAGTCGGGTCGGACGCCAAGGTCAGGGACGCGGAACTCGTCGTGCCAGGAGACCTCGTGCTGCTCGTGGTGCTCGCCGACGGTCTGAAGCAGCGCCTCAAGGGGCGCGCGGATGGAGGCTTCCGGGCTCCCGCCACCCGACAGTTTGACCTTGCAGGCACGTCCGAACTCCGCCACGGCAGCAAGCAACCAGCTGTCAAATCCCCCTGACATCTTCCCCCCAAGGATCGAGTCAGGGCGCCGATGCTATCTACGTAGGGTCAACGGGGGAAGACGGAACGTCAATATGGGGCCGTAGCGGCCGTTGCGACACGCGGGCCATGCTTCCCCGTTGCAGGCACGAGCCATGGTGGGCGCCGAAATGCCGAAGCCTTGGGATGGCTTGTCCGGCACGATGGCTCCATGTCCAGGACTTCCGAGCCTCAACAGGCGTCGTGCCCCGCATCGTCATCCCTTGCGGCGTTCGAGGCCGCGCTGACGCCTACGGCCATGAACGCTCCGGAGTCCGACGAGAAGCTCGTCGCCGCGCTGCGCGGCGTGGACACCGCCGGCGAGGGGGCCACGGCGTTGCGCTTGCTCGCCGATCAGCCGTGTGTGGTGCTGCGGCTTGACGAGGCCGTCCGACGGATATCCGAGTACCGCTTCGGGCGCGCGCGCCGGGCCGGTAACACCAAGGTGGACCAGTCCGCACCCACTGCGGAGGCGAGTCCGCTCGGCATCGCTCTGGCTTCCTGCCATCCCGACGGCCGGATACGCGAACGCGCCGTGCGCAGAATGCACTTGCTGTTGAGGCAGCCCCAACCCCCGCTCGGGCTCGTGCCGTTCCTCGTACTGCGGACCGCAGACTGGGCGGGGCCGGTACGGGATCGTGCCCGCGCCGCGCTCGCGGTGCTCCTGCACGAGCATCCCAAGTCGCTGGTGCCCGCCGCCGCGTCGCTCACCCTCCTGATCGTCCGGCGCGAGCGGGGAGGCTTCGCGCGGCAGCAGCTCGTAAGCGCTTTGATGTCCTCGCCCGGGACCGCTCTCTTCGAGCCCCTGCTCGCCTCGCCGGACAGCCGGCTGCGACGGTTCGCCCTGCAAGCGGCGCTCGCGAGCCGTCGGCTCCCGCTCAGGTCGCTGGTCGCGACCGCCAAGCTGGACAGTGACCGTCAGTGCCGGGGGCTGGCGGCGGAAGCAGCCGTACGCGAAGCCGTATGGACCGAACAGACCGATCTGATACGGCAATTGGCGGCGAGCGGCCATCAGGAAGTCCGCGTCCTGGCGCTCGTAGGGCTCCTCAGAGAGGGACTCGCGGCAGAGGTCACTCCGTACCTCGGGGACACGTCCGCACTCGTCCGCGCCGTGGCACGTGACGCCGCCCGCCGTACGGACACGGACGCGCTCGACTGGTACCGCGCCGCGATCCGCACACCCACGCCGGGCGCGATCGCGGGTCTCGCCGAGGCCGGCGGCAAACGGGATGCCGACCTGCTGGTCCCCCTGCTCGGGCACCCATACGCGCCCGTGCGCGCCGCAGCCGTTCGGGGCCTGCGGGCATTCGACGCGGTCCCCGTCGAGCGCACGGTCCCGCTGCTGCGCGACCCGTCCGCGAAAGTGATCCGCGAGGCCACCACGGCCCTCCGCAGCCGCCTCGGCCAACTCCCGTCCGGGCTAACGGAGTCCCTGCTGGCCGACCGTGATCGCGCGGCCGTCCGGCGGGCCGGATACCGCCTCCTCGACGAGCCCGACGCACTTCAGCGGCTCCGCACGAACCTCAGCATCGCCACCGACCCGGACCCTCGGCTCGCCCGATGGGCCGCCGATACGGCCGCAGCGCTGATCCGCCAACTCCACCCTTCTCCCTGGCACTCCAGGGCCAACGTCGCCCCCGCCTTCGACCCGACAGCCGACGAGCGGGGCGAACTGCTCGCCCTGACCGAGGCCGCCGCCCCGCTCCTCGCCCACCGGACACGTCAACTCCTCCACGAACAGCTCGAATCCGGCGCCCCCGCAACGGAACTGCTCAGGGTCCGGTACGGCCCGCACCCCGATACCAAGAACCCGCTCCTGGACGTGGAAGCCACCTTCGCCGCGGAAGACCCCCACGAAACCATCGTCCTGATCCGTGAGGTCCTGCTCGCCGTACTCCCGTACGCGGCCGGCCCGGCCGACGCATGGCCCGCCGACGAACAGTGGTCGGAGATCCTGCCGACCTGGTTCGTAGAGCGCTGCGCCCCCGAGGCCCCCGTCCGCCAGGGCACCACGGCCGACCGGCTCGCCTGGTGGCACGGTCTGACCAGGCAGCAGCGCGCGACCGAGCTCCAGACGGACGCGGTCGCCGACTGGCGACTCCTGGACTGGATCAACCTCTTCGACCCCGACGGCATGGCCGACAGCCGTAGCTGGCGCTGGTGGGACGGCGGAGCCAGGGGGCACAACACCGGTTGGGTCCGATTCGGCACCGACGGCCACCCCTACGGCGGCCGACAGGCCCTGCACTGGCTGATCGAAGCCGCGGGCGGCTACGACATCGCACTGCCATGACCCCGGGCTTGGGAGCCAGTTGGGAGCCGAGCCGCCACCCGAGCCCCCGTGCGGCCGTCCCAGGCGCACCCGGGCGTCGACGCCCGCCGGAGCGTCGCGGCCACGTACCGCGGATTCCGCGTGGGTGTCCAGAATGACCACGTGAAATCCCTTCTGCTCTCCATCGGTTCGGTGTTGGCACTGCTCGTCGGCGTCGTGACCTACGTCATCGGCGCCCGGGACGGCCACCTGTTCGACCTCAGCGCGGAGAGCACCTTCTGCACCGCCAAGCCGTTCGCGGGCGACGGCGGGGGAGCTTCTTCCCGCTCAGCGAGAAGTGCCTCTGGACGGACGGAACGACGACGGAGCTGGTGCCCTCGTACGTGAACCCGCTGATGTTGACCCTGCTCGCCCTCGGGATCGTCCTCCTGGTGCTCGCCCTCGTGACCGTCTTCCGTCCCCAGGGGAAGAAGACCGCGCCACCGACGTCCCTGCCAGCCTGCACGTGAGCCACCGGGACGCCGCCGCCGGGGTCCGGCTGATCCTGCGCGAACGGGTACGTGCCGGCTGGGTTCCGGGACCAGGTCCAAGGGCGGGCCCTACGGGATCGGCGGCGAGGAGGGCTGGTCCAGGGGCGTCACGCCTGAAGGAGGGCGGTCAGGACGACGGCCGGATCGGCGTCGGGTGAGCCGGCGGGCCACCACGTCCCCCGGTCCTTGGTGTACGGGTACCACAACCCCTCCTGGCCGAGGCGGAGTTGGGCGTCGCGGCCCTCGACGGTCCAGCGGTTGCGCCAGGTACGCAGCCGGGGCGGGGCGCCGTCCGCCCAGTCCGCGCGCAGGGATTGGCGCTCGCGGTCCAGGCGTCCGGCGGGCGGGTTCCACGGGTGTTCCAGCACGTCGAGGGACGCGGCGCCGCCGAAGCGCCAGGCCCGTGTGGCGGCGGCGAGTTCGGCGGGGGTACGGCCGCAGTTCGCCGCGATGCGGGCGAAGACGTCCATGGTGGGGTGCTCGGCGGCCAGGCGGACGGTGTCCTGCCACTCGGTGAGCGGGACGGGAGGCGCGCTGCCGGCGTGCCGCGAAGTGTCCAGGGCCGCGGCGAGCAGGTGGTGGGCGCGCAACGCGGCGTCGGCGGCGAGCAGTTCGAGCGCCGCGGGGTCCACACCGGGCTCGGGTACGGCCGCTTCCGCCAGCGCGGGGCCGCGGCCGGCCTGCGCGGGCAGCGACAACACGGCTGGCAGCGGCGGCAGTTCGGTGCGCGAGGCGAACGCCGCCCCGGCGGGCTCGCCGGCGCGGGCCCGCGGTACGCGGGTACGGGAATCCGTACGGGGGCCGGTACGGGAATCGGCCGCCGGGGACGGGGCGGTGGCCTCGGCTGCGGCACGGACGAGGTTCCGGCGGCCGAGTTCGTCGATCAGTTCCTGCTCGCCGCGGCCCCGCAGGAGCAGCAGGACGAAGGGGTCCCGGTCCAGCAGCCGCGCGACCTGGTAGCAGAGGGCGGCGGCGTGTTTGCAAGGGTCGCCCCAGTCGGGGCAGTTGCACGCCGGGTCGAGGTCCTGCGGCCCGGGCAGCAGAGCCACGCCCGCGGCCTCGGCGTCGTCGGCGAGCCCGGGCGGCATCTCGCCGTCGAGGAGTGCGGCGATGTGGGCGGCGCGTTCGGCGATCACATCGAGGAGGTGGTCCCACTGTTGATTGGTGAGCTGCCCTACCCGGACCCGCGACCGGTAGGGGGACGGGCGGCTGCCGTATACGGGGGCGGTCGCCGAACCGGCGTCGACGGTGACCGGCCCGACCGCGCCGCGCCGCGCGTACGTACGGCCCCGTCCGAGGCGGCCGGGGTCCAGCGAGGACTCCTCCAGTGCCGCCAGCCACGCCCGGCCCCACCAGGACTCCGCAAACGGGGCGCGGCTGCCCTTGGTGGGAGGCGTTGCCTCGAAAGTGCGGGCCCTCCGCCCTGCCGCGGGACGCTTCCTGGTCTGCTTCGTCATCGCCGCGACCCCCGCAGTGCGACCAGGTCGGCGAGTTCGGCGTCGCCCAGCTCGCTGAACGCCGCCTCGCCCGACCCGAGTACGGAGTCGGCCAGTTCCCGCTTCTGGCGGAGCATGTCGGCGACCTTCTCCTCCACCGTTCCCTCGGCGATCAGCTTGTGCACCTGTACGGGCTGGGTCTGCCCGATCCGGTAGGCGCGGTCGGTGGCCTGGTCCTCCACGGCCGGGTTCCACCACCGGTCGTAGTGGATGACATGGCCGGCGCGGGTCAGGTTCAGCCCGGTCCCGGCCGCCTTGAGGGACAGCAGGAAGACCTTCTTCTCCCCGGCCTGGAAGGCGTCGACCATCTCCTCGCGGCGCGCGACCGTGGTCCCGCCGTGCAGGAACAAGGTCGGCACGCCCCGGTCGTCGAGGTGGCGTTCCAGCAGCCGGCCCATGGCCACGTACTGGGTGAAGACCAGGGCGGACCCCTCCTCGGCGAGCACGGTGTCCAGGAGTTCGTCGAGCAGTTCCAACTTTCCCGACCGGTCAGGCAGTTTGGCGCCGTCCGGCTCCTTCAGGTACTGCGCGGGGTGGTTGCACACCTGCTTCAGGCCGGTGAGAAGTTTCATCACCAGCCCGCGCCGTGCCATGCCGTCCGATCCCTCGATCTCCGCCATGAGTTCGCGGACCAGCGCCTCGTAGAGGGAGACCTGCTCCTTCGTCAGCGACACCGGCTGGTCGGTCTCGGTCTTGGGCGGCAGTTCGGGCGCGATGCCGGGGTCGGACTTGCGCCGCCTGAGCAGGAACGGCCTTACCAGCGACGCGAGTTGACGTGCCGCGTGCTCGTCGCGGTCGCCCTCGACGGCCTTCGCGTAGCGGTCCCGGAAGCCGGAGAGCGTGCCCAGCAAACCCGGAGTGGTCCAGTCGAGCAGCGCCCACAGCTCGGAGAGGTTGTTCTCCACCGGGGTACCGGTCAACGCGACGCGGCCTCGCGAGGGGATCGTGCGCAGCGCCTTCGCGGTGTGCGCGTGCGGGTTCTTGACGTGCTGGGCCTCGTCGGCGACCAGCAACCCCCAGGGCTGCTCCGCCAGGCGCTCGGCGTCGCGGCGCATCGTCCCGTACGTGGTCAGGACGAAGCCGTCCTCAACTGTGCTGCCCTGCTCGGCCAGTTCACGGCCGGGGCCGTGGAAGCGGTGTACGGGCGCGGTCGGTGCGAAGCGGCGGATCTCGCGCTCCCAGTTGCCCAGCAAGGAGGCGGGGCAGACCACCAGCGTCGGGCCGGTGGTGGCCTTCCGTTCCTGGCGGCGCAGGTGGAGGGCGATCAACGTCACGGTCTTGCCCAGCCCCATGTCGTCCGCGAGGCAGCCGCCCAGACCGAGCGAGGTCATCCGGTGCAGCCAGTTCAGGCCGCGCAGTTGGTAGTCGCGCAGGGTCGCCGCGAGTGCCCTCGGCTGCTCTCGGGGTTCGCGTGCGGCGCGGGCCTCGGGATCCGCGATCCGGGCGCGCAGTTCCTCCAGCACACCGCCCGCGGCGACCGCGACGCGTTCGCCGTCCACCTCGACGCTGCCGGTCAGCGCGGCCCCCAGGGCGTCGATCGCGGTCAGCGAGGGCGCCCCGGATCGAGCCGTCTGCCGCAGCCGGCGCACCAGCTCCGGATCGACGACCACCCACTGGTCGCGCAGCCGTACGATCGGCTGATGGGCCCGGACCAGCCGCTCCAGTTCCTCCTCGGTCAGTTCCTGGTCCCCGAGCGCGACCCGCCAGCGGAAGTCCAGCAGGCCATCGGACGACAGGAAGGACGCGGCCGAGGACGTCGTGCTCTTGCGTGCCGGTTCCAGAACGCCGGACGCGGTCAGCCCGCGCACCAACTCCTTGGGCCAGTGCACGGCCACTCCGGCCCCGGCGAGGCTCTCGGCCGCATCGCCCAGCAGCGCCAGGGCCTCCTCGTCGGACAGCTCCATGCCGACCGGAGCGGCCGTCTCCAACAGGCGCCCGGCAGGCGGCCACACGCGGGCGGCCCGCCGCAGCGTCAGCAACGTGTCCACACGGGCCCGCGGGCCGAACACCTCGGGCGCGGCGGCCGATCCGGCCCACAGGTCCGCGGCGTCGGCGAGCATGGTCTGATCGGCCAGGCTGCGCAGTTGGACGACGGCCCGGAACGAACCGTAGTCGGTTCCTTCGGCCTCCTCACCGGCCCACGGTTCCTCGTCGTCCCACGGTTCCTCGCCGTCCTGTTCCTTCTCCACCAGCTCCAGCCGTAGCGACACCTGAAGTCCCGCGTCGCGGCCGGCGGCGACCTCGGCCGCCCAGGCCCGCTGTTCGGGCACGGCCTGCGGCACCCGGTCCGCGAACGCGGGCCCACCGGTCAGCTGACGCGAGGCGGGCGTACGGGTCAGCGAGTCGGCCACGGCGTCCAGGAACGCCCGCAGCAGCGGCTCGGCCGCCGGAAGCGTGAGCGGGGAACGACCGGGGACCGGAACGGCGCGGGCCTCCGGCGGCATGGCGGCCGCGAGCGCGCGCAGCCGCTCCAGATCCCCGGCGTCGTAGGGCCCCACCCGCCACGCGTCGAAGCCCTCCGCCGACACCCCGGGCAGCACCCGCCCCCTGGCCAGCAGGCTCAGCCCCATGGTGGCCGCCGCACCCCAGAACGCCGTGGCGGCCGAAGCCCGCCCGCTGCCGTCGGCGCCCAGCGCGCGGCAACGCGTCAGCAGCGGCAGCGCCTGATCCACCGGCACCGCGACGGCCGGCACCCCCGTCCTCCTTACCGACGAGCCGTGTGGGCGTACCACCGTAAGCTCCTCGACCTCCACCCCGAGGTCCGGGAGCTCGCCGCCGGGCGTCCAGAAGGCCACCCGTCCCAGCCGGGGCGGGTCCCCCGGAAGGAACAACGCCTCGCCCGTCGCCAGCTGCGGCAGCGACGCGAGCAGCCGGTCGCGGTCCACGGCAGCCGCCCCGGACGCGGGCGAGCGGTCGGTCGCGGCCAGGCCGGAGGGGGCCTCCCCCGCCGACGAACGAACCCTGACCATCGCACCCAACTCCTGGAACCCGTTCCCACCTGTTACGTCCGAAGCCGCTGGCTCCCCGCAAGCCCTCGGCGGATCAAGGCTAACCATTCACCCGGACGAGATATCGCCGGAACGGCCTTCCCCATCCGTCCTACGGGCCCCGACAAGGGCGAACCGGTCCGCAGATCTGGCTACCCGCCGCGCGGTCCCCCGGCTCGACCCGCTCACCCTCGGCTCGGCTCGGCTCTGTCTCCGGACCATCATCGCGGGGCTGACCATCATCGCCGGGCTGACCATCATCGCGGGGCCGGCCATCGTCCCCCGGCTGACCGTCGGCTCGGTGCTGCCGTCGGAGTCCGCGTACGGCTCTGCTTCGGCGAGTCCGACGGCCAGGCCGTCGCCAACCGCGGTCGCGAGGAAGGCATCGGCGACACCCTGGCCGCCAAGATCCGCGCCTCGCTCTTCTACTACCGCTCACTGTTGACGGTGCCCGGGTGCGAGGTCCGTCTCCACGACACGACCCTCTACAACTCCCTCTTCCGCTACGACGACACGCGCCTGGTGAATCCGCACAGGTCAAGCCGTTCATCGCCGCCTACAGCCGGTTGGAAGAGTTGGCCGCCTCCGATCCCGAGTCCATTACCATGATCAGGGCGGTTGCGTCAACCGTCTCAAGCTGAGCTGTCGGAAGGACGGCCTCCCCTGGCATTCGCGGGCTATCCGGCCATATGCGCTGCCGGAGGCGCGAAGACACCACCCCCTATGGCCCTATCACGCTCCGAGGGAGACCCTGTGAGCAGACCCCCAGGTCGAGCGCCTGGCCTCCGCACGCAAGCGGCGGATCCGTGGAAGATCAACCGGACATGGAGAACGACCCGTTGACGAAGGAAATCGTGGCGCAAGAGCAGCTACAGCGGCCAGAACGGAGGGGACTGCATCGAGTGCGCAACCCCGTCGGACGCCGAGATGCTCGTGCGTGACTCCAAGGGCCGCCAGTGCTTCACGGGCACGATGTCGAGGGGGCCCAGCGCGGACGGTGGGCCCCCTCGACGTCAGTGGCTGCGCCCACCGCTGGAGTCTATGAGTTTGGAGACCCATTGCGGTGCGACAAGTTGCCGTGACCATTCCGGGCGGAAATCCGGTCTGGCCCCGCCCAAGGAGACCGAGGTTGTGTGGGGAGTGCTGATATTGACGCGGTCATCACGATGTGCCCCGGTCCGGTAGGTTCCGAATGGACCACTGGCAACCCCATGACCGCGACCAATCGGCGCGACGGTAGCGGCTACAGCTTCTCCTGTTTCACTCCGGGGGGAAGGAGACAGGGCGTGAAGACGACGAGATGCAGTTCGTCGGGGGACTTATAACCCGAGACATCGATGGAGAAGTCCTTGTCCGGGCTGTGCGCCTCCAAGATGACCGCCGGGTCCATGGATGCGTCGTCGCGAAAACTCGATATCTTGTAGCCGCGCTTCTTGAGGTCGTCCCTGATGCTCGCGGCAGCGCTGCCGTGTTTCTGCGCTGCCAACGGCGCATGGGCCCGGTAGGTGAGGGAGAAACGGCCGTCGTTCGCCACCTCGTCGTGCCGGCCGATGCAGTCCGAGAATTCGGGCTTGATACTCTTCGCGTCGATCTCGGCGTCGGCGCTGCGGGCCATGGATTCCGCGAAATGGGCGGCCCAGGTCTGGGCGTCTTCCCGGCTCATCCGCGGTAGCGGGGCGTTCTTGTCGCCGTCTCCCGATGTCATACAACCTCCCAGCGATACGAGCGAGACGAGAGTCATCGCGAGCGGAAACCAACGGAATCCCCTCATGACAGGGACACCTGCTTTCGTCCTTCCGGCTTGTTACCCCAGCCGGAGTCAGGGGACCATGGGCAACATGGGATCGACGGTCGGAGCGGCGTGGACGAGACTCGGCGTCTTGCCCGCGATGATCCTCCCCATGTTCTCAAGGCCGATGCTTCCGTTGTCGAAGTAGCTGCTGTGACCGCCCTGTGCCACCTGGAACTCACTCCCGCCGAATCTTGCGGAGGTCGGGTTCTCGCCCAGCGACAACCCGGACAGATCCTGGGCGATGGGATCGTTGGCCGAGGCGCCTGCGTACACATGATCGCGGGGAATACCGAACGAGTCGGCGTAGCCGTTCATGCCAGGGCTGCCCACCGCGACGATGTCGTCGGCGCCCAGTCGCCCGCCGTCCGCGGCAGTGCCCACGAGGGTCGAGCCGTAGCTGTGTCCGATCACTGTGATGTGGTGATGCGCGGCGCCCTGAGCCGCGCGTGTCCCCTCGACGAACTGGCGAAGGTCTGGGGCTCCGCTCTCCGCCCGCCCGGTGGTGACGACGCTGGGATCGAGCTCCGGCGCGTCGTAACCCGGTTAGCGTCGTCCCGCACCGTCGCCGGAAGGCCGTCGAGCCCCCCGATCAGCTGTGGGTAGAACAGGACGTAGTCGCGCTGCTGGTCCGGGCTGAGCCGACTCCACCACTTGGCGGCGGCCTCGGGGTCCTTCGGCGGCTTCGGCTCGCCGATTCCAAGGAGTTGCATAGCCGCCTGGGCGTCGGTGCCCGCCTCGTTGAACGCGTGCTGCCGGTATTGCCCCATGATGTCACCATGGAGGAGCGCCAGTGCGTTCTTTCCGTCGTCCGACGCCTGCCCGGCCGCGGTCGGTGCGGAGTCGACGCGCTGACGGTACCCAGCGAGCGTGCCGCTGCCGTCTTCCGCCTCGTAACGGGAGGTGTACCGCGGGGGATCCACCGTGCCGTCGCTGTCCACGCGGTAGCCCTTGTCCTCCGCCTCCCTGACGACATCGCGGAGGTCGTTCTGGGCCTTTTCCATACGCCGATGGACCGTGGTGAGGACGGTGCTGATGGTTTCCGCCTCGACCCGGCCGATGGCCAACCGGTTCTCCACCCCGGCCAGGAACGCGAATGCCTCGGTGGCCGCCTCGCCCGACCAGCCCGCCTTCCTGAGAGGGACAGTGACCTGATTCTGATGCTGGGTGTGAGCACTTTCCAGCTCTTCGGACAGGCCGTGCCACTTCCGGGCAGCATCCGAGATACTGGTGAGGTCGAGACTCCACAACAGCGCGAAGGATTCCGGCATGCGCTAGATCCCCTCGAAATCCCGGCCGATGAGGGCGTCGTTCCACTCATGGGAGGTCGCGCACTCCCGCAGGGAGTCCGCACCAGCGGATATGCGCTCCTGAAGGCCCTTCAGAGCAGGTTTCCAGGTGTCGGCCAACTCGTCGATCTCTGAGCTGATCGACCAGCCGCGCAGCGATGTCGCGGCTGTTTCCATCCCCGTGACCGCCTGGTTGATCCGATCGTGCATGTCCTTGCCATTGAGCATGTCCGCCCTGTGCGCGGACACCCGCAACTCATCTGGTTTCACGTTCAGATCAGTCATGACCCACCCCCCGAGCAGCACCACTGGTGATCCAGACTCTACAGAGTGCTACCAACCGGCGCTCCACTACTCCCGGCAAAGGGACGTACCGACCGGCCGACGGGGTTCTCCCCCGCCGCGAGCCGAGTGGAAGCGCGCGGCGGTCCGGGCCGACGGCCGGCTCTCCATCGGCCGCCGCTAACCAAGCCACCAACCAAAGCCACCGTTTACTGGACAGGCCCGCCCGCGCGGTGACTTCTGGCAGTGGCCCGCCTGCCGCGGTGGGGGCGGCGGGCCGTGACCGGGACCACCATCAGCCTTCGGCCCGACCCCGACATCTTCGAGACGTGGAGCGCTTGTTCACGGTGCCTGCCGACCGCGGTGGCGGCTACGCGGCGGCTTGGGGGGCCGGCTCCGCCGCGTCCGTGCGTCGGCAGTCGGCGCATAGGGCGGTGGGGTCGTGGTTGCGGAAGGCGCGGTCGCAGCCGTCGCAGGTGATGATG
>NZ_JACEGK010000022.1:0-27628 GCF_056859195.1 Streptomyces sp. NH27 | reverse complement strand
CCACCCAACGGTCCAACGCCAGTGGGGCGTTGACTGAGCACCGCGATGTCGGGGAGGCAGGACGGGCGAAGCTCCCAGCGAGCGACGTCCCCCCGGACAACCAGGCCGCACAGGCGGCGGCCACCTTGTTCAGGGTGCTCCGGCCCGAACCGCGCCTGCGCCTCGGCACAGTTGAGGCCCTTACCCTCGCACCCCTCGTCTCGACCTGGCTGGAGCGCGGCTACGGCCAACGCGACCTGGCCGAAGCCCTCCTGCCAGGGCTCCCCACCCCCCTCTACTCGGCCGCAGCCCTCGTCCGCGACCGCCTGACCCGCAAGCTCCCACCAGCACCCGAACCAAGCGCCACGGCGAAGCCGAGCTGGCACGAGTGCGGCTCGTGCGCCCGACCGATCCCACACGAAGGGATCTGCCGTACCTGCGCGGGCCTGGCAGACCGCAGCGACGACACGGCAGCCCGCGCGAACATCGCCGCACGTGGCCGAGCCAGGGTCCGCGCCGCCCTCCAAACCGACGCCGCTCGGCTCCTTCCCGCCAGAGCCTGACCCCCCGCCGCACCGCCGTTTGCCGCTCATATGCAGCGGTCGATCGGTGCCGCGCTTCTCCGCCTCGACCCGCGCCAATCCGGTAGCTCGCCGGGCGCTTCCACCTGCGCCAACGCGCCGCTCCTGCCTGCTTCCGGCATGCCCTGGGGCACTACACCACCACCCCTGACTGGAGTTTTCATGGCCGCCACCGGACTTCCGCCCTCCATCCACGCGACCCCACCGCCCGAGCCCGCTGCCGGCCGCCGTACCTCCTGGTGGGACCCGCTCGCACTGATCCTGCTCGGCTTGGCCGGCGGCGCGCAGTCGTACGACGCCTTGCGGCAGATGGCCGTCGCGGTCCACGTCCGCCCGCACCTGGCCTACCTCTTCCCGCTGGTCGTCGACGGCTTCATCGCGTACGGCGTCCGTGCCCTCCTGGTCCTGCGCGACGCACCGTGGCCCGCTCGCGCCTACGCCTGGGCCCTGTTCGGCACGGCTACGGCAGCCAGCCTGTGGGCCAATGCCGTGCACGCCATCCGCCTCAACCAACCGGGCGTCCACACCTTGACCCTCGGCGACCACACCGTGGCGGTCCTGTCGGCGACAGCGCCGTTGGCCCTGGGCGGAGCCACCCACATGCACATCCTCATCAGCCGCCACGGCGGGAGCCACGTCCGTGCCGCCGGAACTCCCCCCACGATTCCGGCGACTCCGGCCGTGATTCCGGCGGAGGGGCAGGTCGCGGCGCCGCAGGCCGAGCAGGTGGGACAGCCTCCGGTTCGACCCACCGCGCCCGCCGGAACGGAAGACGGACCGGCCGCGCGGTTGGCGGTTGTCGCCGACCAGGGCGCCACGGCTCCTCCGACCATCGGGGAAAGCCCTGCTCACGGGGTGAAGGGCGCCACCGGCGAGCGCGGGCAGACGGGGCGGGGCGGGCGCAAACCGGAGGCGACGATCCAGCAGCTCGCTGAGATCATCCGCCGGGCCTATCCGGATTCCGGCCAGGTCAGCCGTGCGATGGCCCGCGAGGCGATCGAGGCGCGAGGAATCTCGGCAGGCAACGAGCGCATCGCCGAAGCCCTCAAGTCCCTTCAGGCCGGGGACGAAGCCCGATCCCATCCCAGCACCGAGTGAACCGGCCAGGTGGGGTGGCCTCGTCCGGCCATCCCACCCGGGCAGTACCCGGAGGCCAGATCCCTCCCGCCTCGCAACCGTCGACAGCCCCCGGAGAAACGCATGTCCAGCCATCACGACCCCTACGATCGCGCCGAGGACGATCCCGCCCCACCACGTACGCTGACCAGCAACGGAAGTGCCTACCCCCAGCCTTGCGGGGGAGCAAGCTTGGGCATCCGTGCCACCGTTGGCGGCCCGGATGCGAGTGCCCCCGCCCCAGGGGTGGCGAAGGCGGGTCCGGCGGGGGCGCCGAACCTGGACGTCGCGGCCGGGGGCAGCCGCGACTCGGACAAGCTCAAGCCTGTACAGCCGTCCGCCTCGCCGCGCGCTGACGCCGACCATCCGCACGTCCCAGCGCATACCGACGATGGCGAGCCCCTCACCCGCCGTCCCGTCGACCGGGTCAGCCTCGGCACGTTCCTGCACGACGGTGTGGCCGCCCTTGACCGTCCACGACTGCCGATCGACCACCCCGACAGTCGGCCGATGAAACCCAGGCGTCTGCGTCCACGTGGCGCGGAGCCTCGCGACCGGCACCGCTCCACCCGCTTCTCCGCCGCCGAGATCACGGTCGTCGAGCGTGCGGTCGCCGAACGGGGACCGTCGTTCTCCGGCTTCATAGCGGACGCCACCGTGGCGGTCGCCACCAACCGCATCGCGGCACTCCTTCCGCACGAGCGGGCGGAGCGCGCTCTCGGTGAGGAACTCGGCCGCGCCCTGTACGCACTCGGCAAGGTCGGCAACAACCTCAACCAACTCGTCCGGCAGGGTCACATGGGCGTCCTCGTGGAACCGGCGCGGGTCGAAGGCACCCTGGCCCGGCTGGACGACGTCATCGCCGAGATCCACGACGTGACCCTTCGCCTGAACGAAGCGGCCTGATGGTGCCCGACATCCAGCGGAAGCTCGGCTCAGACAGCCGGGGCCTGCTCGGCTACCTCTACGGTCCCGGCAAGCGCGACGAGCACCTCGACCCGCACCTCGTCGGCGCCTGGCTCGACCGTGGCGTGCCCGATCCCGGCCGCGACGAGCACGCGACGCTCACCCGCCTCGCGGACCTGCTGGACCTACCGGTCAACCGGCTTCGTGCGGAAGGCCGCACCCGCAAGGGCGGCCACGTGTGGCACTGCCCGGTGCGGACCGCGCCCGAGGACCGTGAACTGTCGGACGCCGAATGGGGCGAGGTCGCACGGCGGGTGGTGCACGCCACGGGCATCGCGCCCGACGGCGACGAGATGGCCTGCCGGTGGATCGCGGTCCGCCACGCCGCCGACCACATCCACATCATGGCCACCTACGTCCGCGAGGACGGCCGAGCCCCGCGAGATCACGGTGCGGCCCAGCGCGCGCAGGACGAGTGCCGCAGGCTGGAACGCGAACTCGGTCTACGACAGCTCAAGTCCGGCGACAGGACGGCCTCCCGCCGACCGACCAGCGCCGAGAAGTACAAGGCGGAGAAGCAGGGCTGGCAGCAGTCGTCGCGCGAGTGGCTGCAGGAGCAGATCCGCACCGCGCTCGCGCACGCCACCACGCCCGAGGGATTCCTCGACCTGCTGGAGACCGGCCTCGGCGTGAACGTCCACGTCCGCCGGTTCACGGCCTCGGGCGACATCGCCGGCTACAAGGTCAACCGGCCCGGCGACGTGAACAAGGATGGCAAACCCGTCTGGTTCGCGGCCTCCGACCTGGCCAAGGACCTGTCCTGGCCCCAGGTGAGCGAACGCCTTGCCGCGAGCCCGGCCCCGGAGGACCACCCGACCGCACGGCGCACCGGCCCCGAACACCCGCTGCTCGCCTACGCGGAGGCCATCGACGCCCAACTCGTCCCCGCCCTCACCGACGAGGCAGGGGACGCGGGAGATGCCGCCGCCCAAGCGCACATCGTCGCCTTCCACGAGAGCATCACCGTACTGACCCGGCAGGTCCCACCCGAGCTACGGCAGCAACTCCGGCAAGCGGAGCGGACACTCGCGCGAGCCACCGTCTCCCAGACCAAGGCGGAACACCGAGCCACCCGGGAGTTCCGCAAGACCACACGCGACCTCGTCTACCTGGCCACCAGTGGCAGCAACCCCGGCGAAGGGGTCGTCGCCATCGCCCTCGCCGCAACGATCTTCGCCGTACAGCTCATCGAGCAATGGCACACCCGCCGCTGGCACGAGCAGCAGGCAGACGCGGCCCGCAAGACCGTCGGCCAACTCCAGCAGGCAGCCGACCAAGCCGCACAACGCCCCCTCGCGGCCCTGGCCCAGCGCGCACCGACACCTGGCACCGAACTCGGCTTCGCTCACGACTTGGCCGCTGCCGTGCCGGAGCACGCCACACGCATCGCTGCCGACCCGCACTGGGCAGCCCTGGCCGGCGCTCTCTCCGATGCCGCCCAACGCGGACACGACCCCCGCCAACTCCTCCGCCAAGCGACCCGCCAGCGCGAACTCGACAGCGCGCGCAGCCCCGCTTCGGTCCTAGCCCTCCGCGTTCAGCGCCTCGGCCACCAGCCCGTCCCCAACCAACGCGCGGCAGCCGCGCGCCTGCGCACCCTCACCCACCAGGCCAACTCCCCAGCGCAGGAGCCCACCCCGCCGCCTGCCGCCGCTCTCCACCAACCCCGAGGAGGACCGCAGCACCGCTGATCTCTTCCACCGTTCACCTGCACCAGCAAAGGAAACGATCGACATGAACAGCTCCACCGACACCAACCCCGCGGGCTCCACAGCCCCCGCGCCGACGCCCTTCTGGCTCACCGATCCCGAAACGCGCTTCCGCATCGACGCCGCGGTGGAGGACCTCCTGGCCGTGACCTACTGGGCGGTGCAGGACGACGTGACCTTCCTCGAAGCCCTCGAATCCCTCGCCGCGACGGCCTGCGACGACCTCAAGCTGGACCGCTCCCTCGTCCCGCTGATCCAGATGCGGGCAGCGGCCTTCGCGGCACAGTGGGCGACCGAGGACAAGGACCCCGTCGACCCGCTGGACGATGAGTTCCCCCAACTCATAGCCGCCTTCGAGCAGTACCCCACCCCGGTCCAGGCCGCACTGCTCGACACCTACGAAGCCCGCTGCGACGTCTCGGGGGTTTTTGAACCCACGAGCCACGCCTGACAGAAGAAGTCCGATCCCCTGGGTCTGGGCCAGCGCGGTTCAGTCCCACACCCAGGATGGACCGGGCGGGGCCTGTGCCTCAAGCCGCATCCTTTCCCGTCCCTGCCGTCCTGGCGAAACTCAGCCTGCTGGATGCCAGACGGATCGCCGACCGTCGCCTCTACCTCGGCTCGGTGCCCGACCACCACACACGTTAGGGCCGGTGGTATCCGCTGACCGCGATCCTGGTGATGTGTGCCTGTGCAGCCTTCTCGGAAGCAAGAGCATTGACGAACTCGTCGAGTGGGGCCAGATCATCTCAAACATACTCCTGGTCCTGACCGGGATCCGCCGCCCACTGCTCAGATGGTGGCACGCCCCGTCGCCAGCCACGATCGGCCCTGTCTGGGGGCCGTTTACGCCGACGCCCTGAACCGAGTGGTGGGCTCCTACTTGGCCGACCGGCACCGCGCCGCAACCGAACCCGTCAAGTCCCCGTCGCACAGCGTGTCAACTTTAGTCCGACCTACTTGAGGCAACTCGCGCAGCTGATGATCTACGGGGACAGTGGATGTCGGAAGAGTAGTGATGAGGAGTTCATCGGCATTGCGTTTCCCCGTCTTACCGCTGGCGGAGTATCGCGTAGTTACCAAACGCTTCGTCAGGGTCCAGAAGTGCACCCCGAGTGTCTCCCGGTCCTCACGGCTGGGGGTCATGCGAGAATGCCCGTAGAGCCAAGGACTCTCGGTCAGCAGCGGGTTGTTATCATAGCTCAGGAGCCAACGGAACTGTGCCTTAGTGCGCAAGTAAATTGCAAGACGCACGTGCAGCATATGATCGTTCTTGTCGGCTCTGTCGCCGCCATATCCACCACTCATATCGAAAGACGTACGGTACAAGTGCGAAGCCTTGTCGATATACGGTGGGTCGAGGTAAGCAACGACGCGGGAAGGGAGCAGTTGCGGATAGTACTCGGGTACATCAGCGAGAGTCTGCTTCCAATCTTTGTGCCAAACATCGACGATTCGGCCGGTGTCGTACAAGTATCCGACGTATCGAAGCCGTTCCTCTAGAGATTCCGGATTCCACCGACATCCGATACCGTAAGGACTTTCCTGCTTGCGCCCACCAATTGGTCCTGCCTTGCCGTGGAGGATTCCTGAGAACGTTGTGCGGTTCAGGAATAGACACTGCATCGCCAACCCCAGCCGAACCGTGGCTGGCTTCGCGTTCCCAGCGGGTGCCCAAGAGCGCCAGTAGTCCCACCGTTCAACCGCGTCTGCTCCGCCGGGCTTGACGTATCGCCTCCACTCGTCATGCATCCGGTCGATCAGTGCCTCCGTGTCAGCCGCGGCGGCCTGCCAGAATGCAGTCACCAGCGGATCAACGTCGGCGAGCAGTACTCGATCAACTAGTCCCTGGCCAACGAGCCGCAAAGACGCTGACGCTCCACCGGCGAACGGCTCAACCAACAGGTTGATAGCCGGGACCGCACGCGAGCTCTTGGCAGCATCCAAGACCCGGGCGATCACTGGGGCAAGGGACGATTTTGCTCCCGGGTACCGTAGTGGCGACTGGTACCGGCTTGTCATGAGCACGTGGTCAACGGCGTCGAGAGGTGAGATGAGCTGGCGCGGGTTGTCGAGGATGTGCGTCGTGATTGTGGGCGTGGCGGCGTGAGCTGCACGCAGGGGTGCGACCGGCGGGACAGTCACATTCTCGATCATGGGGCAGACCGTACCTGAGCCGCTGGTCCACCAGGCGAGTCGAGACCGAGACGCTTGGTGGCTACGAGGCGGAGCACGTCAGTACCCACGCCGATCGGGAACGCGGCCCTGCCGTGAGCGGCCGCCACCGGGATGATGCCATCGACGTACATGGAAGAACCGGTGCGGTCGATCACGTCGAGGATCGCCGGCAGCGTCGGGTAGGCCGCCGGGTCGGCTTGCCCTCCGTTGGCATCGTACGGTGAGCCGGTTGGTGGTGGCACGGTCGGCACGACGACACGCCCGTCAAGCGCGCGATACACGAACTTGCGGCCCCAGTACGTCTCCTTGCCGTAAGCGCGGGCATTGTTGGCATTGACGACGCGAGCGATGATCTCTTCGTCGCATACCAACAGGTCACCTGGTCCGAGAATGTCGTGCCGGGCTAGTTGGCGTGCGTAGTCGACCAGAACTCCGGACTTCTCGATTCCACAAACGTACGGCGCTCTTCCCGGGGCGTTGCGGCCCATCGCTTGGAAGTACTCAAGGGCTCGCCCACGCAACTTTGCTGGTGTACCGAACACAGCAAGCGGACCGTCGACGATGAACAACGTTGTGGGCAAAGCTTTTTGACGCGACTGTTCCCATAGAAGCGTCGCCAGTCCGACCAGTACCAACAGCTCGATCACCGACATCAGCCGCCCGAGAGCGGACTGGTTACTGTCTTCTTCGCCAACCTCCTCGTGGATGCGAAGCACATCGGTGGGAAAAAGATGCACACCGCACGCATCGCAATCGGAGCCCGCAGGCGGTACAGGGATGTCCCTGTTGCAGTCCTGCGTCGGGCAGTTGACTGGCACTGTCGCGGCTGGATTACCTGGAGTGCCGTGAAGGAGGAAGAGCAGATCCAGCAGGGGCTGATCGAGCCGGTTGACGTCGATCTTCTTCTGGCGGAACAACTCGTTGAGAGCCTCGCGCCACGACGTCACAATGTCGACACCGGCGCGCGTGTACGCGCCGGAAACGGGCAGATCCAGCGTAACGAGGGCAGTATTGACTGCGCGCTCTATCATGTAAGGATCGACAAAATGTTCGGCTCGCTGCGACTCCAGGACGCCGAGGTCGACGTACGCAGCGGCCGCCTGTGCGAATCCGTAGAGGACTGACGGTAGGCCGTCACGCACCTGCTCGACGACGTACGAGCCGTCAATTGCCAATGCGGCAGCGAGGCGCTCTTGTGGAGAGGGGGCGGCGAAGTCACTTCGTGGACGGATTCGCTCACGGATCGTATCCACGTTTTGGATCGTCTCGGCCGGAACGTGGAATGTCCGCCGGTCCACGATGGCACGGACTGCGGCCGCTGAGTGCCCCAGCCGAGACGCAATCTCGTGAGCTCCACTAACGGTCTCGTACGGCACTATGATGCCGTCCCGTTCAGCGCCAGCGGTGAGTCGCCGGCTGCTGCTCGTGCTTCATTGACGAGCGCAATGTCATACCGATCGATCTGGACTGGGACGATGTATGGCGAGGAGAGCGTCTTTAGCCGCACGTACCCCCGGTCTTCGGAAGCGATGATCGCGTCGGAAAAGGCACCGAAGTCGTAAAACTTGGCTAGTTCGCGCACCTCTGTTGTGTTGTTCAAGTGGGCGACAACCCAGTTGGCAGTGTTCGCCTTGACCTGATGTGCCACACCAGAGACTTCCTGCGTTGCGTAAGTCATGCCGAGGTTGAGCTTGCTAGCTTCTTTGGCGAGTTTAACCCATACATCCAATTGGTCCTTGTAGCGGTCAGACGAGAACAGATTATGAGCCTCTTCAAGCATCACCTGAATGTGCGGGGGTTCCTCCCCGGACGTGAATACCTCGGTCTGCTTGGAGAGTAGCCGTCGGGTAATCGATTCGCTAAGTACCTTGGTGATCGCCTCGGCGCCGACGTGAAGATCGACAATGACGATTCGACCATCGACTAGCTCTTTGTAAATTTCTAGCGCGGGATCTTGCTGTGTCAATGGGCTATGGAAGGGACGCAGTGGGTTCAGATTCTTCCAGCCACGGACGTTGCGATTGCCGCTCTTCGTCGTGAAGATCGGCTCAACACTCTTCCAGCGCACGTCTTTTGTGAAGCTGATCGCGTCTGTGTCGCCGGCCTGGGACAATTCGATGATCTTGTCCACGACCGCCTCGATCTCCCGGGCGGCTACAGTAACCAGGTTGGCGGTTCTGCCAGCTTGCGTGAACGGGTTGTGACCCAGACCTTGTACGACCTTTTGTTGCAACTCGGCTTTAATGTTGATCCGCGTCGTGAAGTTTGAGGGCACTGCGAAACCTGCGCGCATCAACGCGCCATACAATACCATCCGTGCACGACCCGGGTTAGCGTTGAACTGATTGGCCGGGTCATCGGCATAGGACGTTCCAGCGAAGTCCTTGACGTATCCGGAATCCTCGCCGCTCAACTGGTCGGCTATGAGTCCTTGAACGGCGTCGATCTGGTTCTCTGCGAAAAAGTTGATGTTAAGCGGCTTAACGTGGGGCTGTGATCCGTCGGCACCGAACTTGAAAATCCGGACGTGGTTAGCTCCGATCGCCGCGATCTCGGTACCGTCCTGCACGGTCGGGTTGGCGTACTCTCCCTGCGGGTCGAAGATCAGCTGACCGATAGGGCGGCCTCCCGTGGCGCGCTGTCGCTCAGAGATTACGAATGTCCGTGCAATGATGATCTTCGCGGTATTCGACTTACCCATTCGGGTCATCCCGAGCAGAGCAGTCTTGTTACCAATGAAGTCACGGATGTTGACTTCGACCGCAGCGTCAGCCTGTTTGGAGGTCTTCGCGCGCCTCCGTGTCGCGGTGTACCGCACCGCGCCGATGCGCACACGTTCCACTGGTCGCCCAGAGGGCTTGAGATACGACGCAACTGTGGCGAGACCCTCGCCGATCGGCTTCAAAACTCTATACGTGGACGTAGCATAGAAGTTATCCACATCGGCTCCGAACTCCAGAACCTTCTGCCCGTCCACTTCGTCTTCGTAGAACGTGCCGAGGATTTTGCATCGAACACCAGTGAATGAGACTCGGTTCTTGGTGAATGGGTCAAGCTCCGCGTCAAGTACGGCGGATGGCGCTGGGTCCTGGGTTTTGGAAAGCGCCGTCCTCAGAGACTCCTCGCGCACGGCGTGTAGGTCGCGCTCAAGAGACAGTGGTGACGTGCCCTCGACACGTAGTAGCAACACCTCGTCGTCATCGACGCGGGGATCGTTGAGGTCCTGTGCGGTCGCGAGCAGGAACGAGAACTGAGGAATGCCACCGGCGTCGAATTTCCAGCGGTCATGGGTCAGCACGACCGCCTGACCGTAGTCGATCTGATGGATCGCGCCGATACGGGTCGACCGGCCGTCCGTAAGCAGTTCCGAACGAAGTAACGACCCGGCGCCGACACCGGGGATGAACTCAGCCATTCTCGCCTCTCGAAAGACACCAGCGGGGACGCAACCACGTACAGCCTACTGACGACACTCCAGCTACGCCGCTGAACGCTCCAACGTGTGCCCGCCGACAGGCACTGGGGCCGGATCGCGGCGATAATCTCGATTCGTCAGCGGGACTCGGTCGTTGATCATTTCGGCAATTCGCCCTGAATGTCGATTTTTGGTGAGGAAGACCCGGTTTCGGCTCACTCCCGCTGCTCAGTCAGATCGCTTCGAGAGCTCTCGCGGACCTACGGGCCGCGCCATCCGGGGGAGTCCGTATGGCGGTCTGATCAGTCAAGGCCGCGGCGGATGACGCGCTCGCTCGTTCGGAGCGCCTCCGTGAGCAACTCGCCCAGCTCAATCGGGAGCGTTCCGGTTCCGAGCGAACAGGCACCGACGAGGGCACAGCAGTCCTGCGCCTCCTGCTCGGTGGCGAGGGCGGCGAAGAGGGGGTGGTCGAGGGTTTCACGGGCTGCGTAGCCGTCGGTCGTGGCCATCGCCCGCCGGTGCAGTTCTGCGACCACCAGGCGAGTCATCGGGTCCGTGGGATCGTCGACGATGTCCAGCACGGCGAGACCGAATCTTGTGTCGAAGACGGTCATGCCGTCCCGGTCCGGGCGTTCGAGGTAGGTGGTCAGTAGATCACCCAGAATGCGCCGCCAAGGCCCGCCCGACGTGCGGAGGCTCAAGGCCGTCAGGTAGTCCGTGACGTTGCCCTCCCATGTCTCTCCTGGTGCTGTACCGGCCAGGAGGCTTCGGGCTTGCAGGTACTTGCCGTCCGTGATGGCCGCGAGGACTGCGACCTGGCGGCCGTCGAGCATGCGGTGGCCGACACCGCGGTGCGCCTCGACGTGGGCGAGTGCTTCGCTCCAGCGGCCGGCGGCGGTCAGGGCACGGGTGCCGTCGGCGAGGAGGACGCCCCACAGCCAAGTCCGGACGCGGCGACGGTCAGTTGCGTTCGCCACGATGTCCGCTGGCACCGTGATGCCCTCGACCTCGACGGAGCTCCTGGTGCTGACGGCTTGGAACAGCGAGTGGAGGTGTTGGCGGGCGGCATCGGCTTGTCCGGCACGGAGTTGGAGGCGCGCGAGGTTGACGACAGGTTCGAGGGCACGGATCGCGGCGTCGGCGGGCAGAGGCGTGGCGTCGAGGTAGGCGACCGCGTGTTGCAGGCACATAGCGCGGGCGACATCCGGAACACCGACGTCAGAGGCGATCAGGGCAGCCCGGTTGTGGACGGTCGAAGCCGCGCTCGGGTCGGCCAGCTTCTCTGCGGCCGCAGCGAGTTCCGTGAGCGCATCCACGCGCTGGGGCAGGGGCAGGCAGGCTGGGCGGGGACGTGCAACGAGGGGAAATCGGCGAGCCAGTGCGTCAGGTGGTTTCCACACGGTTCGCGGTGCTCCTCCCGGTGGTGGAGTCCAGCCCGAAGACGACGCTCTTGGCGGCAGCTGTGAGTGCGGCCTGGATGGCGTAGGGCAGGCCGATCCTGTTCCAGGCAAAGATTACGTGGTGGGCCAGGACATCGCGTAGACCACGGTGGAGGCGCCCGGAGGCAGTGAGTTCGGCCAGTTCGGCCCCGGCTTGCGCGTAGGCACGGGCCCGTTCCGCGGCGTGGGCGAGAGGTCCGTTCGGCCGCGTCGCGTATGTCGGGTCGACGCAGAGCAGACGGCGCACGGCGGTGTGCATTGGGTGGCAGTCGTCTCGTTTGGAGCCTGACGGTAGGGGTCGGTGATCAGAGACCCGGGCCCAGATGTCGCCCTGCTCGTACCAGTCGAGCCCGGCGGAACGCATCAGCAGGCCGCAGAGTATGAGGGACGTCTCGCGGCGGTGGGTGCCGGCTTCGTTCTGAACGAGGCCCAGGATGTTGCGGCTGTCGCGGTGGAAGAGCCGGTGGGCGGATGCCATGGCCTCGGGGCCGCCGAAGGCGTGGACCTCGGGTTCGTAGACGGCCTGCGTCCAGCCTTCGATGTGCCCCTGCGTCGTCAGTACGTCGAGGCCCCGGCACATAGGGTCCGTCCCGCCGACGGCAGGCTGGTAGCGCACTCGCCAGCACGGGCGTTTGCGGACGATGAACCATGCGGTGATGGCCTCTTCATCCTCGGCCGTGCGCAGGAGCGGGGAGATTCGCGCCAGGGCGGTGGCCTCGGCGCTGTCCCAGTCCCGGAAGGCGATGTTCGCCTGGCACCAAGCAGATGGGTTCATGTGGCGGGCCTCCGGAGTTCATGCGAGGGCGAGGAAGGTGTCCCAGTGCGGTGCGGGCGCATGGCCCGTGCCGATGGTGTGAAGGGCAAGCGCGACTCCGGCGGTTCCGTCGAGGAGCTCGGGGTCGTGGTCGCTCCGGTCGAGAGCGGTGATCAGGCGGTCGGTCAGTCGCGGCAACTCCGCGCGGATCTCCGGGTTGTGCGTCTGCGTGGACATCCGCCACGCGGAGTGCAGGAGTCCGGCCATGCCGTGGCACAGCCCGACTTCGGGCAGCTCGGCCAGTCGCTGGGGGTCGTGCAGGACCGCGAGCATCGCGTTCTCAGCGTCTTGCACGCGGGCCGGATCACCCAGAGCCAGTCCTGCCAACTGCTGGGCCCGGGCGGTGCCGCTGACTCCGTAGCACCACGACGGTCGAGGGCGGAGGTCCGGGTGAACGTACCTGGCGACTGCCTGCTCCACGGTGATCTGGCCCGGCCACCATGGGCGGCTCCGTTCGCCTTGACGCCAGTCGTCGGTCCACGCGCAGATACGCGCGACGGCGTCCGTCATGCCGGGCACGGCCAGGCCGGTGAGCAGGGCCTTGGACAGCACGGACAGGACGGAGCCGACACCGTGGGCGAGCCCGAAGTTGCCGTGGCCGCCGGGGTAGTCGGGTTGGGGTATTCCGGTGGGCGCGACCTCCATCCACCAAGGGGGCGGACCGACTGGGCCGAGCAGGGGTTCGGCCAGGCGTACCAGGTAGGCCAGGACCTCCCGGGTGATCTCGCGTCCCGGGTGGCGGCTCAGGTGGTAGGCACCCAGTCCGGCGAGGCCCTGGATCAGGTCGAACTCCTCCATCGGGGGTTGCTCGCCGCGGCTGATCCGTGCGTGGGCCGCGGCCAGGCGCTTTCGGGTGACGGTGACGGTTGCCGCGTCCAGGCGTTCCAGGATGCGTGCGTATCGGCCGGTTACGCTGGCCGCCATATGCGTGACGAACGCGAGCGCGGGTGCGCCGAAGTAGAGGTTCGCGTTGGCCGCGGCGCTGATGTCCCCGTGCAGGGCGGTGCCGAGCCACCTGTGCACGGTGTTCCAGTCGCCCTGGCCGCTGCGGGCGCGTTCGACGTGCAGCAGGGTGATGCCGGCGGCTCCTCCGGCGAGGGACTGGGGCCAGGCACGGCCTACGGCGGGCCGGCCTCCAGGCCACGCCGTGGCCGGATCGGCCAGGGAGCAGGCGAGTTGATCGGAGACCGACAGCGCGCTCGCCGCACGAGATGCCTTGATCACGGTGTCCTCCTGGTGCGTGCCGTCCAGCTCAGAGCGGCCGCTCTTGCCAGGTGCAGGTGCCTCTTTTCTCCGGGCAGGTCAGGCCCGTGCACCCGGACGTGGTGGAGGTGCAGCAGGTCCGGCAGCAGATCTTCGGGCTCCACGCCCGCCTTCACGAGTGTGTGCCGGTACGCGGTCAGGGCCTCGTTTCGTGCGGACCAGGCCGTGGTGACGCGCTCGCCCAGCCACTCGGGGTGGACGTTCACCAAGCCGACCGTCTGGCGATAGACGGCCCGCGGTGGGGGGCTCGGGGTGGTCCAGGTGTGCTCGATGAGCCACTGCATTGCCGTGGCGGTGTCGCCGATCAGACCGGTGACGATGTCGACCATGCTCGCGGCTGTCGTCGCCTGGACGTCCAACGCATCTGTTTCGGGTGCGGAGTTGAGTTGGGCCACTGCTGCGGCGGAGTCGGCGGCGAAGTACCGTTCGGCCGCGTCGATCGCGGTCGGACCGCCGAACCGTGCGATCTCCGGGTAATAGGTGTCCACGCTCGCGTGGCTGATGAATCCCTGGCGCCGGAGCTGCCGGGTCCACTGTCCGATCTGCTCGAAGCAACTACCGAGGGTTCCGGGTACGCACGCGAGGCGGATGCGCAGGTGGTCGCTCGCGTCCCGGTAGCGGATGAACCACCAGTGGTCGAGGTCCAGTTCGCCCAGCAAGGTCGGCACGTGCCGGGTCAGGAGCGGATTCTGCCGGTCTCGATGACCGTAGAGCTTGAGGTTGATGCGGTCGCGGCAGCCGGGCAGGTGGCCGTGCTCACGGCTGACGACGTGGCCCGGTGTACGAACGGGGGCGAGGTTCTGGTCCGCAGCCAAGGGGATGACGACCTCGTGTGCCCGGCCACCCGTCCACCCCAGGTCCTCGGGTTGCGGCGCGGCGCGCAGCGTCACCTTGCGGTCGCGGTCCAGGTGGGCGCGCAGTAAGGCGCGGTGTGAGGGTTCCGTCAGGTCCAGGGCCAAGCACTGGTCGGCCTCCGTCAGGTACACGTGCTCGGTCAGACGCGCGTTGGTGCGCCAGTGGGCCAGGGCCTCGTCCCATTGCGGCCACGGCTTTGCGGCGTCGGGGAGATCGTCGCTGGTGAGGAGCCACCGAGCCGGTGACAGGGTCGTGCGCCCGTAGCGGAGTGCGGGCAGGAACGGCAGGTTGGATGCGGTGGTCCCCCACATGAACCCGGTGCACGGGACGGCCAGCGCGACGGGCGCTTCCGCCAGGAACCGCGCCAGCGGGTGAGAGTGATAGCCCAGGTCCACGGCGTTGAGCAGGAGGGTGTGCACCGGTCGGCGGCGGGAGAGTGAGACCAGGTGCAGCTGCTTGGCGTCAGCGGTGACGGCCAGGTCGGTCAGCGGTACGACGCTGGTGAACGGGCTCTGGTAGTCGCCGAGCGAGACGACCAGCTCGGTCGCTTGTGGGGCACGCGCGACGTTCTCGGCGGCCACGGTCAGTGGGATGGAACTGATCTGCGCGATGAGCGCGCCTCGGTGAATGACGGGAAGCCCGGCATAAGCCTCGGTCATCCGGTGGCGGTCCTCGTCGTCCAGCAGGCTCAGGAATCGTCCGGTGGTTGCCCCGGCCGAGCGCGCCACTCCTACGACGTGCAGGCTGAAGCGGCCCTGCTGAAGAGCGGAGACGCTCGTGGCTTCGATGCGCACGGTCACCTCGGTGCTCGGCTGCACAGGATGACCCGAGTCGGTGGTCGCCAGCGCCTCGACGGCCTCGTCGTCGAGTTGGACGTCGAGACGACCCTGCATCCCGGCGGCGTGAGCGAGCTTGATGAGACGGCCGTCGCGGTCGGGCAGCGGGACCGATGCCGGGACCGTCGTGGCACCGAGGAAGCCGGGCGGGTACCCGAGGGCGTCGATGGCGTCGAGGACCGGAACGGCCGCGCGCGGTCCGTACCGTTCGAGGAACAGCTCGTGCCACTCGGTCCAACCGGTCAGCGCCGCACGGGGCGCGAGGCGGGTCAGTATCCGCGCAGCCGCCGCCGCTTCTCGGGCCACCGACTCGGGGATGGTCAGGTCCCAGTCCGCGCGCAGGTCGATCGCGCTCTTGCGGGTCCCGCGTAACTCCGCGGCGTCGACGGGCGCGAGGTGCTGCACGTGTCCGAGTAATCCGGCGAGCGGATCGGGAGTCGTCATCCCGGGGCGGAGACTGGTGAGCAGGAAGCGTTGCTCGATCAGGCCCAGGAGGAGCTTCTCGATTGCGGCAGGAGGAGCACTCGGAAAGCCGGCGGAGAGTTTCGCGACGAGATCGCTCCACAGGATCGGGGTCCTCGCACCGTCCAGTGCTGCGCGGACCGGCCCTGTCACGCGTATC
The DNA here is from genome assembly GCF_056859195.1 of Streptomyces sp. NH27. Lineage (NCBI taxonomy): Bacteria > Bacillati > Actinomycetota > Actinomycetes > Kitasatosporales > Streptomycetaceae > Streptomyces > Streptomyces sp. NH27. The sequence goes on along the minus strand of NZ_JACEGK010000022.1, from coordinate 11,855 downwards.
CGGACCTGTGCAGGGGCACCGTCGCGCGTTCCGCTCGGACGGTGCTCGATCACCATATGGCCGTCGCGTTCGACGGCGAGGGACGAGGCCAGAAGCATCAGGTGCGGCCGAAGCGCGGAGTGCTGCTCGAAGCGGTCGATGAGGGCCGCACTGGTTGCCGCGTCGGGCCTGGCAACGGCACGGTGTCCGGTACCCACGCGCAGCGCGACTGCGCTGCCGGTCCGTGCCGCCGAAACCCCGGCGAACAGGCCGAACGGAGTGGCCCGTGTGCGGGCGCGCAGCAGATAGCGCACGGTGGCCAGCACGGTGCGCCGCACCACGGACTCCGTCGGCGACGCACCGGCGCAAATCTGCTCGACGCGACGCGCGAGATCCGGGCTGGCCGCTGTGACGGCAGCGGCGAAGTCCTCGGCCCATGTCTGCCGCAGCCAGGCCCGCCACGACTCCGTGTTCGCTGAACTGCCGGTCAGGTCCGGCCACATAGTCCGGCGGTCAGGGTTCCACGCGGCGGCCCTGACCACTGCTGCGTCAACGTAGCGGTACACGCACCCTCCTCAGGTTGCGCGGTGTTCGGCCGCACCCGTGGCTCAGGCGCGGCCGAAACGCCGCGGTGAACGCGGTCCGATGCTGCTTACGGGCAGCTCACGCACGCGGTCGCGCACGTGGAGTTGCAGCCGTCGCTGGTCAGGCGGATGAGCTGGTCCGCGGCGGGGCCTCCTTCGACGATGGTGATGTCCAGGTCGAAGTCGGCGAGGTCCTGCTGTTCGGCGTCCGGCTGAGCGGGCGCAGCGGGGCGTTCCATCTGAACGGTCATGCGTGCCTCCTGTGAGGTCGTTGAGTGGTGTGGCCCGGGTCCCGAGAGAGCCCGGGGGTTTCAGTTCCAGGTCACCGTGACGATTCCGTGGCGCCGCAGCACGGCGTCCTGGGGCAGGGGGGAGGGAGCAGCGCCGGGCAGGTACCGGAATGTCGCGGCGCCTCGACGGCGGTGGTCGCGGGCCCAGCGGCGGAGTACGTCGACGTACTCACCTGCGAGAGCCTCGGCCTGCGGGCCGTGGGCGATCACTCCGCTCTCGAAGCCGCCGGTGTCCGGGTTCTCGCGGCGGCTGCGGTAGGCGAAGCTGTCCGCGCTGACGAGAGCGGGCACACCGAGCCGAGCCGAGGGTTTGACGAGTCCGCGCTCCATAACCTTTTGGTCCGCATGCAACCTGGCGACGCTGGACAGGTTCAGCGTGAGGTACAGCTCCAACTCGTCGGGCAGGTCGTAGGCGGCACCCGACCATCGCACCAGCCGGGGGCTGTCCAGGGCGTCATCCAGGGCCTGGGTGTTGAGGGACACCCGTACGTCGTCGGTCTGGAGCGCGACACCGTCCCGCAGCATCTCTTTCCGTTCCTCTGCGGCCCCCTCGCCTTGCATGGGCACGAAGTGCGCCAGACCGTAGGAGCGGCTGAGCAGATCGGTACCGTCGCGGTCGAAGGCGATCGAACGGGTCGTTCCGCACATCGTCAGCGGAACGACGAGCCGCCCGCTGTCAGCGAGCCCGCTGATCCATGACGGCGGGATGTCCCACGCGGCCGCGGTGACGATGATCCGGTCGTAGAGACCGCTCCCGGCAACGCCGAACTCGCCGTCGGCGACGGCTGTCCTGACCAGTGTGTATCCGGTGTCGTTCAAGCAACGGCGGGCGCGGTCGATGATGTCGCGGTCGATGTCGACGGTGGTGACTTCTCCGCCAGCGCCCACGAGTTCTTGGAGGTACGCGGCGTTGACGCCGCCGGAGCCGATCTCCAGGACCTTCATGCCGGTCTGCACGTCGGCCTGCTCCAGCATCACGGCCTGGAGGTGCGCAGCGGACATGACGCTGATGTCCATCCCGTGTTCGTCCTTCTTGACCGGGACGGTGCGGTGCGGGTCGTAGGCGAGCTCGGCAGGCGCGTCCGGCACGAATCGGTGCCGGGGCACCGCCGCGAAGGCAGCGGCGACAGGCTCGGTCCTGATCCCGTCCTGGTCGCGGAGCGCGCGGACCATGGCCGCGCGCAGCGCGTCGGGATCGCGAACCGTGGAGTCTTCAATGGCAGTCATCCGATGACCTACTTCTGTCAGGAGGTTGGTGCTGGTGCTCCCACCTCGGCCTGGGGGCAGCGAGGACGTTAGCCAGGGCTCCATGTTTCAGGGGCTGACACGCGCCACCCGGAAGGGTGGCCTGCGGAGTTCGACTGAATGCCTCGCCAGGCGACCGGTCCCGGCCGTATCCGGAGCGGATCAGGGGGCGGGCTGTCCGGCGATGGAGAGTCCGAGGACGACGCCGATGGTCATGGCGAGTGCGGTCAGCACGAGGAGTCCGGTCCAGCCGGCGATGAGGGCGATCTTCCATTGGCGGATCACGTGATACCCCCGGCGGTCACGTTGGTGTCGCTGCTCGGGGAGCGGTTGGAGTCGTGCGGCTTCGGCGGGTGGTGGGTGGTCCAGTCGGTGCGCGCGTGGATCAGGGCGGGGATGGTGCCGTGGTCGAGGCGGTCGGCCAGCGTGCGGAGTCCGTGCGCGAGATGGGCGAGTTCCTCGGGGCCGAGGTCGGTGAGCCAGAACTCCCCGGCCAGGCGCAGATTCACCACAGGGACGCGGGCTTCGGGGACGGTCGCGAAGGGGTTGCAGTCGATACTCCCGTGCAGTACCTCCACCGGCGTCAGCCGCCCGTCGGGGTTGGCCGGCGAGTAGACGCGCAGGACCTGTCCGGGGAACTGCGTGGAGTGGTTGATGTCGGCCAGGCGCGTGTCCAATTCCTCCGGCGGAACGCCGTGTTCGCTGGGGTCGATGGAGGCCCAGGCGGGAAGGTGGCCAGTGGCCGTCTCGCCGGTGGTCGTGGTGATCGTCCACCGCCGCGCCTTCCGCGGAGCGGCGGGGACGGGTAAGGCGGAGAGCGTGGGGACCGCGGGGTTCATGGTGCGGGTGTCCTGTTCCTGGCGGGGCGGTGGAATCGGGTAGCGGCAAGCAGTAGGCGGCCATCGGGCGACCGGGCCTGGCCGGGCGGGTACCGGGCCGAGGGCCGCTCGGGGAGGTGGAGGTAGCGGGGAGGGTCGGTCAGTTCCCAGCTGTGGGCGCCAGGGTGCCCGGCGAACTCGCTGCACGCGTCACCGTCGGATCTGGCGGGGCAGTCGCGAAGCACAATGGCCAAGCAGGGGTCGGTGTGGTCACGCCAGACGGTCCAGACCGTGCCGGCCTCGGGCCCGCGCAGGTTCAGCACCGCGCCGTGGTGTACCGGCCCGCGGTGAAGCTGGAGCGTGCAGATCAGCAGGTCGTACACCTCCTCCGCGACGTACACGAGGTCATCCCAGGCCGGGTCGATGGCGTCGGCCACGTCCAGCGCCGCGGTGACGAGGCGGGGTGGTAGGAAGGTCTGCCGGCCGCAGATGAAGCGTCGTGGGCCGCGGCTGGGCATCGTGTTCGACTCCTTCGTCGGATCGCTTCGTACGAGTGGGCGGGGCCCGCTCCGGCCACGGGCGGTTGCCGTGAGTCCGTCACACCCCAGGGGAGTTGGGGGAGTGGTTGCCTGCTTGACTCGGCGTGGCCGGAGCGGGGAAGGGGCCGCTCCAGCAGCGGCAGGACTGCCCGCCGCCGCGCGCACGGGGGCGGGGGTGCACGCAGCGAGGGTGGTGACGTGCCCGCATGCCACTGGAGCGGGGTATCGGGGGCGCCTACGGCGGTTGCGAGTTCTGCCGGCTGCACCTGGGCGTTCGGCTCTTCCTCGTCGAGGCAGGCACAGGAAGGACACACCAGGTGGTCGTTCCGTCGGGACTGACTCCCCAGGTGTCCGCGAGGGCGTCGATGAGGAACATGCCGCGCCCGCTCTCCTCCTCGACGCTGGCTGTGCGCACCTCGGGGCGATCAGGCGAGCCGTCCGAGACCGCCATCACGATCGCGTCCGTGCCGATGGTCAGGTGGAAGACGAGTTGGTTGCCGGTGCCGTGCTGGAGAGCGTTCGTCACGAGTTCGCTGATGAGCAGTTGCGCGTCGTCCGCGACGACGGAGAGACCGCAGGTGGTGAGTTTCTTCGCCCCGATCCGGCGGAGGTTCCCGACCCAGATCGCGGCAGAGGGCGGTATCTCCTGGTCCGGGGACGTGCCCTCGTGGTCGATGGCCAGCGTGAGGTCATCGACGACGGTGGGGAGAAAGTCCGTGGCCGAGCCACCGCGAAGTTCGGCAAGCAGTTTGCTGGAGGTGGTCGTCATCGCGGATACTCTCCCGGGCCGACGCTCGCAGGCGGCGGGATCGAGATACCTCGCCTGAGAACGCTCCCGGAGCGGAGCGCGCTTGGCCCCGTCACCAGGTGCGCGGGCATCGGCGCGACGGACGCGTCCGCGAGGGCGAGACGCCGTACGAGCTCGGCAGCGGTGCGCCGGGGCCGCCTCACGACAGCTCTCTCGCGGAGCCGGGGCGCAGGAGGCGGCGCAGCTCGGTGACAAGGGTCTCGGCTTCCTTCGCCGTCATGACGAGGGGGACGTCGGCCCGGTGATCCTCACCCTGGAACAGGGACAAGGGGAGTGCGAGGCGCCCCGCGTGAGTGTGGTGGACACCCTGGTCGGCGGTGCGCTGAATCCACCAGCCGGGTAAGGCGGCTGTGACAGCCTCTGCGTGACGTGTCCTCATGCCACGTAAAACTAGGGACACTTGTGCGCGGCAGCCCTTCGAAAAAATCAGGGTTGCCTCACGCTAAGGGTTCACGCCATCACTATGCGGCGATCCCCACGTGCTTGGCGATCTTCCGGAGGTCGTCGCGGAACGTCGGCCGCTCGCGCTTCAGCAGGTCGGTGACCGCTTCACGGACCAGCGGGGAGAACGTGACTTCTTCGGGCGACTGCTCGACCAGGCCGCGCAGCATGTAGACGGTCGCGTAGTCGTCCTTCTGGATGCGATTGCAGTTCATCAACTCGATCATGTACCGCGCCCGCCGCTCCATGGGCATCGATCCGGGTACGTGCACGCTGTCCGCCAGGCGCAGCGCTTCGCTGGTGTCGCCCTCCTCCGCCGCGAGGTGCACCCCGTGCATGGCGGTGTTGGTCGGTCCGAAGCAGGCGTGCCAGTCGTTGCGGTCCTCTCCGAGCTGCGCGGCGCATCGCTCCGCTGCCCGGAACAGGTCCCATGCGACCGGGCCCAGGTTGGCGCGGACGGCGGCGACCGCGGCCTGGAGGTGCAGGGCCCCGTACGCGGACAGGTGCTCCGGTGTTGCGTCCTCACCGGGCTTGCAGGTGGCGATGGCCTGCCGGGCGAGTTCCACGCTGTCGTCGACATTGCCGGTCGATGTGAGCACGCAGGACAGGTTCCAGGCGGCCGCCGCCAGAAGAGCGGGGTCCTTCGCGTCGTCGGCGAGGGCCAGTCCACGGTCCGCTGCGATGCGGGCAAGCGTCGGCTCGCCGACGCGTCGAAGCCAGATCTGGTGCAGGCCGTAAAGGCTGATGAGCTCGCGCAGGACCAGGGCTTCCGCCTCGGCGTCCTGGGCATCCCGCAGTGCGGCGTGTCCCTGGCGCAGGAGGTTGGGCAGGACCTCCCCGACGACGGCGTAGCGGTCCTCGGCCTGCGTCTCGTAGACCTTCCACGCGCCGGCCACAGATTCCGCCAGCCCCGCCGGCGAGACGGGGCCGACCGTGAGCGGAAGCAGGGATGACGGCAGCGACAGCGCGCGGCGGATCTCCGGCACGTGCTGGTGCTCGTTCTCCGGCCCCAGCGCGCTGCCGCTCAGGTAGCCGCCGGTGAGGTCCGCGAGATCCTTCACGTGCAGGACCCGCGCCACGGTCAGGAGGGTGGAGAGCTTGTCGATGGGCAACTGGTCATGCTCGACCTTGTACGCCCAGTTCTCCTTGTGGCCGGTCAGCTCGGCGAACGCCTTCTGCGACAGACCGCGCTGCTCCCGGTAGTACTTGATGCGCTCGCCGATCGTGAACTGCCGCGGGATCGCCATGGGGTGGCCTCTCTGTGCGCACGGACGGGGCACTCCCATAGAGCGTATGCCTGCCCATGTCCCGGACGCGCGATACTGGAATTCCCCTCCCCCGGAGCCGGCGCACAGCAGCCGGCCCCTCTCCGGGAAGGGATGAAGCCCCCGTACTTCAGCCTGTCGAGCAAGGAGTTGCCTTGTCCTACCGTGGATTGATCCTCGACTTCGGCGGTGTCCTCACCACCCAGATGAGGCTCAACGGGCAAGCCTTCGAGAAGTCCGAAGGGCTCGAGCCGGGCGCGTACTTCGCCGCTCTCAACGACCACCCCGAAGGCGTCCGGGTCTACGCCGACCTCGAAGTCGGCCGCGCCACGCAGGAGGACTGGAACCAGGCAATCGGCAAGATCCTCGGCATCGACCCCACCGACCTGATGCGGCGTGCCCTGGCCAACCTCCACCCCGCGGCCGTGATCATGGACGCCGTCGAGCGCGCCCGCACCGCAGGCATCAAGGTCGCCATGCTCTCGAACAGCTTCGGCCTGGAGCCCTTCAACCCCTACGCCGAACTCGGCATGCTCGATGGCTTCGACGCGGTGATCCTCTCCGAACTGGAAGGGGTCCGGAAGCCCTCCCCTCTCATCTACCAGCGGACTCTGGACGCGCTGGGGCTGACCGGCCCGGAGTGCGTGTTCGTTGACGACCACGCCCAGAACCTGCCCCCGGCCGAGGCATTGGGTATCACGGCGATCCACCACACCGACCCCGACGACACGGTGCGCCAACTCGACGCCCTGTTGGGTCGACTCGCGGCGTAGTCGGCGGTCATGCCTGGTCTCTGGCCTGACAAGCTGCCTGACGGGGACATCGCGTGCAGCCACGAGCACGGGGCTTGGCCCTGCCCGGTCAGTGTCAGCGCCCGCATTCTCCGTCCAAGGGCCGCAAGCGGCTCGCGGCTTCTTGGAGGACGTCGTGCTTCTTGCAGAAGGCGAAGCGGACCTGCGTGCGGCCGGCGTCGGGGTGGTCGTAGAAGACGGAGTTGGGGACGGCGACCACTCCGCAGCGTTCGGGGAGGGAGCGGCAGAAGGCGAGGGCGTCCTTCTCGCCGAGGGCCGCGATGTCCGTCGTGACGAAGTAGGTGCCCTGGGGACGGTAGACCTCGAACCCGGCCGCAGTGAGGCCGTCGGCCAGGAGGTCTCGCTTGGCCCGGAGGTCGTCGCGGAAGGCAGTGAAGTAGTCGTCGGGGAGGCGGAGGGCCTCCGCGATGGCGTATTGGAACGGGCCGGAGGCGACGTAGGTAAGGAACTGCTTGGCGGTGCGAACGGCCGCCACCAGGGGAGCGGAGGCCGCAACCCAGCCAACCTTCCAACCCGTGAACGAGAACGTCTTGCCGGCCGAGGAGATGGAGACGGTGCGGTCGCGCATCCCAGGAAGGGAGACCAGCGGGATGTGCTCGCCGTCGAAGACCAGGTGCTCGTAGACCTCGTCGGTGACCACGATGAGGTCGCGCTCGACGGCGAGTTCGGCGATGGCGGTCAGCTCGTCGCGGGTCAGCACCATGCCGGTGGGGTTGTGCGGGGAGTTGAGGAGCAGCAGCCGGGTGCGTGGGGTGACGGCGTCGCGCAGGGCGTCGAGGTCGGGGCGGAAGTCGGGGGCGCGCAGGATCAGCGGGACCCGGACGCCGCCAGCCATTGCGACGCACGCGGCGTAGGAGTCGTAGAACGGTTCGAACGCGATCACCTCGTCGCCCGGTTCCAGCAGTGCCAGCATCGCCGCCGCGATCGCCTCGGTTGCGCCCGCGGTGACCAGTACCTCCGTGTCAGGGTCGAAGCCCAACCCGTAGAAGCGCCCTTGGTGGTCGGCGATGGCGCCGCGGAGCTCCGGTACGCCCATACCCGGCGGGTACTGGTTGCCGCGGCCGTCCCGCAGAGCGCGCACCGCGGCTTCCCGTACCGCCTCCGGACCGTCCGTGTCCGGAAACCCCTGGCCGAGGTTGATCGCGCCAGTCGTCACCGCCAGCGCCGACATCTCCGCGAAGATCGTCGTCCCGAGCCCGTCCAGCCTGCGGTTCAGCAGCGGCCTGGTGTTCATGTCTCCACCGTTCTCACTCGGGCGCCCAAGAAGCTTCCTGGAAACATCCTGACGCATTGCTGGTCCAGTCCACGTGGGAAGGCGGTACCGAATTGGGATGGGACGCGCGGGCGCCATCCTCTTCCGGGTCCGTCGTCGGTTCCCGGAGGACACCGGCCTTCGCCGAGATGTCGCGCAGGAGTGCATCCCGCAGGGCCTGCAGCGTCGCGACCTTCGAGACCAGATTCCGTGCCACCGCGTGTAGTGGATCTACCGTCGCGTGGAACTCAGCGCGTGTGAACTCGTCAGGCCATGTGACCTCCTGCCGCTTGAGGGCGGCGGCGGAGATCTCCCGGCTGTTCCGACCTTGCGTCCTCTGCGTGATGTCCGCGCTACGGCTTCTGAGTTCGTGGAGCAGCCACCAGCGGTCCTGCTCTTGGACGGGCCTCACGGCCACGACGCTTCTGAGGGGCGACGCCAGGAGATGCGTCACCGCAATGTGCGCACCGTCGGGACGGGTGCTCAGCATCAAAGTTCCGGGGGGGTACGTCTGGCCGCTGTCCGCAGAGCCCATCAGACGGAACGACTCAAGATGGGGGACGACGAGGTCGAAGAGGTCGCTGGGAGCGATCACGCCGAGGACCGGCTCCGCTGTCTGAGAGATGAGCGAGCGTTCGGATCCTTTGCCCGTCCGCAGCTTGGCGACATCGGCAAGGAAGTGCGTTTTCTGGGACGGAAGCGTCGCAGCGCAGTCGGCGTGGAGCGCGTCGGCCGTCTCCATCACGACGCGTGCGGTGTCCCGGTGGTGGGCGGTGAGCTCCTCGATGAGCCCGAAGACCCTCTGGTAGGCGGTGATGGCGTCTTTCGGCGGCAGGGGAAACAGCATGTCGCGGAGGGCACGAATGCTCACGGTGGGTTCGACGTGCGCCGTCACTTCTCCGTCGATCCAGGCCCGTGCCGTGGGCGTCTGCAGCCAGAGGCGCAGCCATTCCGTGAGGTGTGGTTCGGCACGGACGATTCCGATTGACCTGGTCGCGGTCCAGCCCGCGTGCTCGGCGGTGACCGGCGCGGAGTCACCGACGCGCCTGACGAGTACGACGGCGAGGTCTCCCTGCTGGAGAATCACCCGGGTGCGCGTGGAATTCCGAGGCGCGCGATCACCGGATCGAGGCGAGAGGATCCTGCCGTTGTGGACGTGCGTCGAGCTGACGATCCCTTGTACTCGATCGGCTTCGTCGTCATCAAGGAAGCCGCAAGTGGCGTAGATGCCGGCGCGTTCGATGGAGGTCACCGGCCATGCCGAGGTGTCCGCGTCGTTCCGGGGGAGCGTCTCTTCCATCAGATCTCCTCCAACGCGTCCAGCAGTTGGGCCTCTAGGTCATGCATCCGGTCGAGCTGATCCGCCAGACCGAGCTTGAGTTCCCTGATCCGGCTCTGCGTCTCCCGCTCGGGGATGAGTGGATCCACGGCGTAAGACGTGGGCATGAGGCTGTGTTCGCGACGTGCGATTTCCTCCGTGGAACAGCTAAGTGACCAGCCTTCTTTGTCCTCGTAAGGCGCCGCCGTCGCTCCGTTCTCGGTCAGGCCCCGCCAGGCCGCGAGGGTGCCCAGGATCAGGTCAGTGTTCGTGTCGCCGAGCCGCCGTGCCCGCGACTTCGAATCGGCTTCGAAAGCTCGTCGCGCGTTGATGAAGAGAACCTGGCGGCGACGGTCCAGGACACCCCAGTCGGGCCGCGCGGTCTTGTTCTTGTTGATCACCCACAGGCAGGCAGGAGCCTGGGCGTGGCCGAACACACGGGGCGGCAGGGCGATCACGCACTCGACGAGGTCATCACGCAGAAGGCGTTCCCGAAGCCTCACAGGCGCGGCCTGTCGGCTGTTGGCCACGTTGTCGGCCATCAGGAAGGCAGCGCGTCCCGTCGGGGCCAAGGCATGCACGATGTGCTGGATCCACGCGGCGTTGGCGGCACCTCTGGACGGCGGTTCCTCCGGCCACCGCGGGTCGACACGAGTAGGGGGAGACGACTGGCGGTTGCTTTGGGTGGACCTGTCCTCCGGCCTCCAGTCACGTTGGTTGAAGGGCAGGTTGGCCAGGATGATTTCGTGGCGCTCGGGTTCGGGCTCCGCGAGGCTGTCCCCTGGCGGCAAGACGCGGGCCGCGATCGCCCGTACGGCGAAGTTCATGCGGGCCACCTGTGAGGTGGGGCCGTGCTGCTCCTTTCCAAGCAAGGACATGGCCGGACTCAGCCCGACGCGTTCCTGGACGTGTCGATGGCTCTCGACCAGCAATCCCCCCGAACCACAGACCGGGTCCAGCACGCTGTGTCCGTCACGGGGTGCGGCAGCGCCGACCATGAGACGTGCCACGTCGGCGGGGGTGAAGTAGTTGCTGCCGTCCGCCTGAGACGTCGAGAGGTCGCGCAGGCACTGGTCGAGAAGGGGGCCGACCTGCTGGGCAGCCCCGATCACCTCGACCAGGGCGTGCAGGAGTTCTTCGGAGCCGGGCGGGGGAACCGGCACCAGGTTCATCGTGCCCGCGTCGGCGTCCAGGTACTCGATCGCGGGGAGATGGTAGGCCAGGCACTTGCTCACAGCAGAGCGAATACCCGAATTGCGCTCTACCGACTGGCTCAGCAACCACCCCCACGTCGGTACACCCGGTCCGGAAGCAGCGCGCGCGGCCCGGCTCAGGTAGAGCAGCCCGAGGGCCAGTCGAGTCGCGTCGGGTGTGTTCATCAACCGTGATAGCTGCTTGAGGTGTTGACTCACCTTCACGAGCACCTGGTCGGATGAGGGTGACTGCGCGGTCTGTGCGAGCCCCCGAGCGGGGGCCGTGCTGTTCACGCGCTCACCAGACCAAGCGCTGTCATGATCGCGATGAAGAGGCCCAAGGTGCCGACGAAGGTCAGTGCTCCGGTCCTGATGGCCGCTGTGCCCCGTCCTCCCTCGACGAGGGTGACAAGGCCGCCGGCCAGAGCGACAACGAGCGCTGCGAGGACCGCGATGGTCATGTACATCAGCCTCAGCTGCACGTGGTTCCTTCCTGAGGTCGAGGGTGATCTCCCCGGACGCGGACGAGCCGCGTGATTCCCGGCTTCAGGAAGGACAGTAGAAGACGGAGCCCACGCGCCGCTGGGTGCACACAGTTTGGGAATCTCTAAGGGTCTCAGGAGAGTAACCCGCGTCTGAGGTAAGTGCACGCTGCTTGGGATTTATGCAAGCGATCCGGCGAGAGGGCGTGCACGGGTATCCGCACCACGACGCCAATAGGTAGGTGAAAACGCCGTGACCCAGCCGACCTTCCAACCCGTGAAGGAGAAGGTCTTGCCGGCCGAGGAGATGGAGACGGTGCGGTCGCGCATGCCGGGCAGGGAGATCAGCGGGATGTGCTCGGCGTCGTCGTAGGCGAGGTGCTCGTAGACCTCGTCGGTGACGACCAGGAGGTCGCGCTCCACGGCCAGTTCGGCGATGGCGGTCAGTTCCTCGCGGGTGAGGACCATGCCGGTGGGGTTGTGCGGGCTGTTCAGGAGGAGCAGTCGGGTGCGCGGGGTGACGGCGTCCCGCAGGGCGTCGAGGTCGGGGCGGAAGTCGGGGGCGCGCAGGGTCAGGGGGACCCGGACGGCGCCGGCCATCGCGATGCAGGCGGCGTAGGAGTCGTAGAAGGGCTCGAACGCGATGACCTCGTCGCCGGGTTCGAGCAGCGCGAGCATCGCGGCGGCGATGGCCTCGGTGGCGCCGGCGGTGACCAGGACCTCGGTGTCGGGGTCGAAGTCGAGTCCGTAGAAGCGCCGTTGGTGGTCGGCGACGGCGGTGCGCAGTTCGGGGACGCCGGGGCCGGGCGGGTACTGGTTGCCCTTGCCC
>NZ_JACEGK010000021.1:0-28526 GCF_056859195.1 Streptomyces sp. NH27 | reverse complement strand
CCGGCCCCGTCCCGGCGCGGCGGCGGCAGGCCGCAGACGCGGCGGCGCGGCCCGGCAGCCCCGGCCGACGGGCGCGGCGAGCCTTCCGCCGGGGCGCGGCGTGCCCGTCTGCGGCTGGAGCGGCGCGCCGTTCGGTACGGCTTCCGGTGCGGTGGCCGGTGCGCTGTCCGGCAGCGATTCCGGCGCCGTGGCGGGCGCCGCTTCCGGTGCGGGGGCGCCGCGGCGTCAACCGTGGTGCGAGGTCGTAAGCGCGTCGGCGGTGCGCGGCAGCGGCGTGGCTTCGGCGGTGCGCCGTGGCTGAGGCCGAAGTGGTGCAGGAGAGCGGACCGGTGGGAGTGCTGCGGGAGTGGGCCCGCGGTGGCGGCCCCCTGGCGGTACGGGCACGGGTGGTGCTGCTCGCGACGGAGGGTCTGCGGGACGCCGAGATCGCGCGCCGGCTCGGCGTGTCCCGGCAGACCGTGGGCACGTGGCGGCACCGCTGGCAGAGCGCGGGCCTGGCCGGGCTGGAACAGCGCCCGCGCACCGGCCGCCCGGCCACCGTCGACGAGGCCGAGGTCGTCGCCCGGGCGCTGCTCGCCCCCGGCGGCTCCGGCGCGCGGCCGTAGGGAACCCCGCCTTCCGACCGGTCTCCAGCCGGCCTGTCCCAGGGATCGCTCATCTCCCACTCCCTCGTCCGAGCAGTCCTCGTGAGGCCCGCGGCCGATTACCTCCAGTGAAGCGGTGACTCCACTCCGTTTTCACGCTTGCGCAATGCGGCAAGAATAGGTCATGCCCCTGTGCGGACCCGATCGGCTCGGGCGGGCCGGTCCGGGTCACCCGAGCGTCAGGTAGGCGAGGCCGCCCAGGCCCGCCGGCGCAGCAGACGGCGAACGGGGGCGGCGATCGCGCTTGCAGTGGCCGCCGGGCAGGGCGGGCACCAGGATGCGGTGGCCGAGGCTGGAGACCGGGAACAGCTCGGCGACCCCCTGGAGCAGGCCCACGCTCACAGCTTCGGTGTAGGTCAAGGTCGACATGTACGGCTCTCGTCGGAGGGCTGGGCGACGCGCGACGTGCGAGTGGTGCGGGCGTACGGGTGGTACGGGTGTACGGGTCACGGGGGCGGCCGGGCACCGCGGCCGATCCCGCCCGCGGCCGACCCCCGGCTCCGTAGAGGGTGTTCATGGTCGCCATGGTTCCCGGATTGCGCAAGCTCTAGAGTGTTCGTCATGCAGCAGGCGGCAAGGCGAAGCGGGAGGGTGCCGGTGACCTGGGAGACGGCCGAGCTGGAGGGGGGACCGGCGGACGGCACGCGGGTACGGGTGACCGGACACCCCAGGGTGCTCCAGGTCACCGTGGCGTGCCCGGTGGAGGAGGGCGCGCCGGAGGTGAGCGTGGCAGCGGTGTCGGTCTACCGCCGCAAGACCGGCCCGGAGCCGCTGCGTTACGGCTGGGACGGCGCAAGCCCGTAAGGCGCGGGGCGAGTTCGTACGGGGTGGGTTCGCGCGAAGGCCGCCCCGCGCCGGGCGAGTTCGTACGAAGGCCGGCCCACGCGGGGCGAGTTCGTACGAAGGCCGGCCCGCGCGGGGCGAGTTCGTACGAAGCGGGTCCGTACGGCCGATCCGCGCGGAGCCGTTCCTTACGGGTCAGTCCCGCGCGGCGGGTTCGCGGGCGGCCACCGGGCGGGCGCCTGTCACGTCTCCCGGTGCCGACGCGATCGTCCGGGACGACGGGCCCGGGTCCCGCTCGCCCTGCGCGACGGCCGGGCCCGGGTCGTCCTTCATCGCCTTGGCCTCGCTCTTGAGAATCCGTAGCGACTTGCCGAGCGCACGCGCGGAGTCGGGCAGCCGCTTGGAGCCGAACAGGGCGATCACCACCACGGCGATCACCAGCAGGTGCCAGGGCTCCAGACCGTTCCTGAGCATTCCGGTTCTCCGCTTCCGTCCGCGCCGGCAGCCGCTCGTAAGGCGGCGACCGCCCGGCCCACCATGCTTGCTATATTGCGCAATTATGTAACTCTTGAAGCGGGAAGCCAAACCCGACGCCGCCTCGCGCTACCCGCCCCGCCCCGGAGGCGAGCCCCGTCACGGAGGTGAGCCGCAGGTGTTCTTCGACATCGGCCCGCTCAAGCTGGTCACCCTTGTCATCCTGGCCACACTGGTGTTCGGGGATCGACTGCCCGAACTGATCACCCGGGCCTCCCGGTTCATCCGCGCGGTGCGCGCGTTCGCGAACGAGGCCAAGGAGGACGTCCGCAGCGAACTCGGCCCGGAGTTCGCGGACTTCGAGTTCGAGGATCTCAACCCGAAGACGTTCGTGGCCAAGAACCTGCTGGGCGCCGACGACCCGCTCGGCCTGCGGGAGATCCGCGACGGCCTCCAACTCGACGGCGAGGCCGATGCCGTGCGCGAGGCCGCCCGCACCCTCACCGACGGCGTGGACCTGACCAAGCCGGCCCCGGGCGGGTCGGCCCCGCGGCCCGCGGTCACCCCGTACGATCCGGACGCGACCTGACACCACCGGGTGACAGCCCGCGAAGGCGCCCTTCCCGCCCGACAAAGATTGCTAAGTTGCGCAATCGGGAAACTGGAAAGCGGAGAAGCCGGGGAAACCGGATAATTCGGCGTCGGAGAGGGAGCACATGCCGGGTCGTCACAGCGGGGGTCCTGAACGCGGGAGTCCGCAACGCGTAGGTCCGCAACGCCTTACGGGGCACGCGGCCGTCACCCGCCGCCGGCGGCGGCGCCGGGGCCTGACCGTGGCGAGCCTGGCCTCCGCGCTGGTGCTGCTGATCTCCGGGTGCGGCTGGATCGCCCTGCACGCCGGCGCCGCCCCGCACACCTTCACCGCGGACGGCATCAGCGGCGCGCGGCCCGCCTCCGGCGACGGCCAGAACATCCTGCTCATCGGCTCGGACTCGCGCGCGGGCGCGAACCGCCGACTCGGCGGCGGCACCGGTACGGTCGGCCGCTCCGACACCACCCTCCTGCTGCACGTCTACACCGACCGGCGGCACGCGGTCGGCGTCTCGATCCCGCGTGACGCCCTGGTCGACATCCCGCCCTGCCTCCTGCCGGACGGCACCTGGTCGGCGCCGCAGAAGAGCACGATGTTCAACGGCGCCTTCGCCACCGGGCTGACCCCGGACGGCAATCCGGCGTGCACGCAGAACACCGTCGAGCAACTGACCGGGCTGCGCGTCGACCACACCGTCGTCGTCGACTTCGCCGGGTTCGCCGCCATGACCTCCGCGGTCGGCGGCGTCCAGGTCTGCCTGCCGCAGGACGTGTACCAGAAGGACCTCAGCCCGGGCCGTGCCACCCGCGGCGCGCTGCTCTTCCACCAGGGCCTGCAGACCGTGTCCGGTCAGCAGGCGCTGGACTACGTCCGGATCCGGCACGGCATCGGCGACGGCTCCGACATCGGCCGGATGAAGCGCCAACAGGCTTTCCTGGCCGGCCTCTTCAAGAAGATCAAGGCCAAGGGCTTCGACCCGGCCGTCCTGCTGCCGCTGGCGAACGCCGCCGTCCGCTCCCTCACCGTCGACCCCGGTCTCGGGTCCGCCGCGAGCCTGTTGAAGTTCGCGATGACGCTGAAGGACATCGACCTGCACAACGTCCGCTTCGTCACCGCCCCCTGGCGCTACGACGGTCCGCGCGTCGCCCTCGTCCACCCGGCCGTCGACCGGCTCTGGGCCGATCTGCACGCCAACCGCCCGCTGCCGGCGACCACCGCCGCCGCTCCCACGCCGCCTCCGTCCACCGCTTCGGCCACCGCCCCGGCCACGGCCACCGCGGGTGGAGCCGGCGCCCGCATCGGCGTCACGGTGGACAACGGCACCTCCGTCTCCGGCCTCGCCGCGCAGGCTGCCGCGACCCTGACCGCCGCCGGCTTCACCGTCACCCGCACCGGCAACGCACCGGGGCAGGCGCCGACCACCACCGTCATCGAATACGGCGACGGCGACCAGGCCCGAGCAGCCGCCGTCGCCCGGCTGTTCCCCCGGGCCCAACTCCGGCCCGCCGTCACGGCCGCCGGCATCCACCTGATCCTCGGCCCGGACTACGCCGCCTCCGCCGCCGCCTCCGCACCGCCGGAGGACACCAGCCCGCCCCGCGCCGCGAGCGACAGCCCCTGCTCCGACCTTTCCTACGGCGGCCCGTCGTCGTCGGAGCGGTGAGCCGGGGCAGCGGGTGATGGGCGTGATGGGCCCAACTCCCGTGTGGCGAGGCGGTTCAGCGGATGGTGGGCCCAACTCCCTTACGGCAAGCGCGGACAACGGGCAACGAGCCCAACTCCCTTACGGCAAGCCCGGACAACGGCAAGCCGGGCCGACCGGCAGCAAGCCGTACCCCCGCGCGACGAGCCAGGCCGACCGGCAGCGGGCCCAACTCCCTTACGGCGAAACGGGCCGACCGCCGACGAGCCGTACCCCGGCCGCCGCTCAAGCGGGCCCGCCGGCAGGCCCGTTGCCGCGCGGGCTGCTGAAACCGGGGCTGCCGAAGCCCAGCCGCGACCGCTGGACGACCACGCCGGCACCCTCGCCCCCGCCCTTGCCCGGCGGCTCGGGTGCCGTGGTGGACAGGGGCATCGTCGGTGCGCCGTCGGCGAGTTGCTGCCGTAGATAGGGGAGCATGCCCCGCACCAGCAGTGCCTGCCGCCAGGCGGTGCGGGCTCGGGCCACCCGCTGACCGGCGCGGGCCTCGGCGGCGTCCCGCCGGGCGGTCAGCACCAGGCCCGCCGCACTGACCACCAAGGCGACGCCGAACACGCCCGCGACCGCGTACCCGATGTCGATCAGCGGCGCGCCCGCGTCGCCGACGTTGCCGGCGGCCCGCAGCCCGTATCCCAGCGCGAGGAAGAGCACGGCGGCGATACCGCTGAGCATCGGCACCAGGACGGCGAAGGGCGCGAACAGCCCGGGGCCACGGGCGCCGGCGCCGGTTCCGGACGGGGAGTCGTGACCGTCCTGGCCGTCCTGCGCGGCCGCCACCGAGGGGAAGGCGTCGCGCAGGGCGGCGTATCGGGCGTACTCGTGGGCCGCTGTCGCGGCGATCGCGGCCGACGCGTTCAGGGCGCGGGCGCGCAAATGCTCGGCGGTGGGGCCGCCGGGCCGTCCGCGCAGCGCCCCGAGGATCTCCTCGTTGCGCAGCGCCTGGTTCAGCACCCGCGTGAAGTCGGCCCGGTGCGGGCCCGTCCACTGCTCGTCGCCGCGCATCGTCCGCCTCCCGTTGCCCCGCACCACGGGCCGGCCCGCCGCCCGGCCGACCTGCCCCCACCAGCATAGTCATTCCGGTTGCGTGATTGCGTAACGGTGCAATGATGGCGCACCGGGAATCGGCTGCGGGGCCGGCCCCTGGACCTGTTCCGCGACCCGTACGCGGGGCCCGACTTGGGGCCCGACTCGGGGCCCGCGTACGGCGCCCGCACCCGGGGCCGGCCCGGGAGCCGTTCACCCGGGCGGCGCGGAAATCGCGGGTGCGTACCCTGGTGCCTGCACATTGCCGCGGTCAGGGAGGTTCACGTGACAAGGTCTGGCGGACAGCTCGGCGAGCCATCTGCAGAGGTGCTGCAGAGCGTGGCCGCCGCTTTCGGTCTGCTGGCCTCACCGATGCGGCTGCACATCGTCTGGATTCTGGCGCAGGGCGACTGCGACGTCACGGGCCTGGCCGAGAAGGTCGGCGCCACGCTTCCGGCGGTCAGCCAGCACCTGGCCAAGCTGAAGCTCGCCGGCCTGGTGCACTCCCGGCGCGAAGGCCGCCGCCAGGTCTACCTGGTGGACGACCCGGACGTGGTGATGGTGGTGCAGCTGATGGTCGGTCAGCTCACCGAGCGTTCCACCCCCGCGCGGGGCGTCCGTGGCCTGGGCGCCTGAGCGGCTCGCCGGCTCCGCCCGCCCGGCGGCCCTCTCCCTGGCCGCCCGGCAACGCAACGACCTCGCGGACGCCACGGCCCTCGAAGTACTGCGCGGGCTGGAGAGCAGCCCGCGCGGGCTGACCGAACCCGAGGCCGAGGAACGCCTCGCCCGCTACGGCGAGAACACCATCCCCGGCTGGCGACCCGTCTCCTGGCCCCGGCGCTACGCCCGCTCCCTGCGCGACCCGTTCACCGCGGTCCTGCTGGGCCTCGGGCTGGTCTCCGCGCTGGTCTCGGCGTGGGGCACCGCGTGCGTGATCACCGTACTCGTCCTGGTCAGCAGCGCCTTGCGGTCGCGGACGGAGTACCAGGCCGACCGGTCCGCGGACGGGCTGCGGCACCTGGTCGCCGCCACCGCGACCGTGCAGCGCAGGTCCGCCCCCGGCGCGGACCCGCGCTTCCGCGAGATTCCCGTCGCCCTGCTGGTGCCGGGCGACGTCATCCGGCTGGGGCCGGGTGACGTGATCCCGGCCGACGTGCGGCTGCTGCGCACCCAGAACCTGACCCTGCACCAGGCCGCGCTCACCGGCGAGTCCGTCCCCGCGGCCAAGCGGCCCGACGACGTTCCGCGGGCCGCCACCGGGGTGTTCGAGCGCGCGCACGCCTGCTTCCAGGGCAGCAGCGTGGCCTCGGGCAGCGGCACCGCACTGGTGACGGCGACCGGGGCGGCCACCGAGTTCGCCCGCGCCTACCGCGGTCCCGGACGGCGCCGGGAGTCCGCGTTCGACCGCGCGGTCAACGGGATCTCCTGGATCCTCATCCGGTTCATGCTGCTGACCCCGCCGCTGGTGCTGATGGCCGACGCCGCGCTGCGCGGCCGCGGGCTGGAGACGCTGCCGTTCGCGGTGGCGGTGGCGGTCGGGCTGACCCCGGAGATGCTGCCGGTGGTCGTCACCACCGTGCTCGCCCGCAAGGCCGCCGCCCTCGCCCGCGAGCACGACGTCATCGTCCGCTGGCTTCCCGCGCTGCACAACATCGGCGCGATCGACGTCCTGTGCACGGACAAGACCGGCACCCTCACCTGCGACCGGCCCGTGCTCGACAGTTCCCTGGACGCCTTCGGCCGGCCCGACCCCGAAGTCCTGCACTGGGCGGCCGTCAACAGCCTGTGGACACTTCAACTCGCCGACCTCCCGGCGCCGGACGCCCTGGACGAAGCGGTCCTGGAAGCCGTCGCCGGCTCGGGCCGCCTTCCCGCCGGCGCCGCCGACCTCGCCGACCGCACCGCCAACGGCTCGCACGGCTCGCACCACGCCCACGCCACTCACGACTCGTACGACTCCTACGACGGGGTCGCCGCGCTGCCCTTCGACCCGGTGCGCCGCATGGCCACCGCCGTCGTCCAACGGCCGGGCCGCCGCGGCCGGCACATCCTGGTGGTCAAGGGCTCGGTCGAGGAGGTGCTGCGGCGCTGTACACGGCTGCGCGCCGGGCCCGCGGACGAACCGCGCACCGGGGACGCGACGGAGACGGCCGCGCCGGGCACCGGGTCGAAGGGCCGCGCGCCGGACATCGGCACCGTACGGGACCTCGACGACGCCGAACGGGACCGCCTGCTCGCGCTCGCCGCCGCCCAGGCCGCGCAGGGACTACGGCTGCTCGCGGTCGCCCTCGCCGAACGCCCCGCCCGCTTCGGCGACTACGGCCCCGCCGACGAGCACGCGCTGACCTTCGCCGGATTCGTCGTGCTGCGCGACGCCCCGGCCGACACCGCCGCCGACGCGCTCGCGGCGCTGGCCGGCCGGGGGGTCGCGGTCAAGGTGCTCACCGGCGACCACCCGGGCACCGCCGCCCGCGTCTGCCGCGACCTCGGGCTGGAGCCCGGCACCCTGCTCACCGGCGACCGTATCGACGGCATGGACGACGCGGCCCTCGCCCGGCAGGCCGAACACACCACGGTCTTCGCCCGCTGCACCCCGCAGCACAAGGTCCGGGTGGTGCGGGCGCTGCGGACCGCCGGGCACACCACCGGGTTCCTCGGCGACGGCGTCAACGACCTCCCGGCGCTTCACGCCGCGGACGTCGGCATCTGCCCGCGCGACGCCGTGGACGTCACCCGGGAGGCGGCCGACGTCGTCCTCGCGGCCAAGGACCTCACCGCCATCGACCACACCATCACCGCCGGCCGGCACTCCACCGGCACCATCGCCACCTATCTGCGCATCGCGCTCTCCTCCAACCTCGGCAACGTCATCGCGATGCTCGTCGCCGGCCTGCTACTGCCCTTCCTGCCGATGCTTCCCGCCCAGGTGCTGCTGCAGAACCTGTGCTTCGACGCCGCCCAACTCGCCCTCGCCTACGACCAGCCGAGCCCGGACGCGCTGCGCCACCCCTCCCCGCTGCGGACCCACGACTTCCTCCGCTTCATCACCGCCTTCGGCCTGCTCAACGCCGCGGCCGACCTCGCCACCTTCGCGGCCCTGGCGCTGATCGTCCCCTCCTCGACGCACATCTCCGGCCAAGCCGCCTTCCACTCCGGCTGGTTCACCGAGAACCTCATCACCCAGGCACTGGTCATGGTCCTGCTGCGGGCCGGCAACCGGGCCCCGGTCCCCATCCGCACCGCCGCGGCCCTCCTGGCGGCGATCGGCCTGCTGCTCCCGCTTCCCCCGCTCGCCCACATCCTCGGGCTGACCACCCTCCCCCTCACCTATTACCTGCTGCTCACCGCGATCCTCGCCGTCTACACCGTGGTGCTCTTCACCGCCAAAGCCCGCCACATCAGGCGCTACGCACCGCACGGCGGCACCCGGCCGCTTCCGCTCCGGCCCCAACTCCGCCGCCCGTAGCCCGTAGTCCGTAGTCCGTAGTCCGGTCGGAGTCGAGCCGTAGCCGGGCAGCAGCCGGGACCGTGCGCAACGACGGCGGCCCCGTCGCCGCGCTGCTGCGGCTCGGCGTGCGCGGCTCGGCGTGCGCGGCTCGGCGTGCGCGGCTCGGCGTGCGCGGCGCGTGCAGCAACACCCGGGCCCCGCCCACCCGTTACGGCGACAACTACCGGTGGGCGCGGCCCGGCGAGAGCCGCGACATCTCCGCCCCTCGGCCCGCGGGCACTTCCCTCGGGCGAGCCGCGCTTCACCGCGCCGAGCGGGTGAATCCGGCCCACGGGCCCTCCCGGCAAGAGGAGTTGGCCTCATACGCGAACCTTCGGGCCGTGCTCAGGGCCGTGCTCAGGGCCGTGCTCAGGGCCGTGCTCAGGGCCGTGCTCAGGGCCGGAACGTCCGCCCCTGCGCGGTGCCTTCCACGGCCGTCACATACGCCTGAGCGACTTCGGCGACCGGTGTGCCGCCTGCGCCGTCCTCGCCCATGCTCCGCAGGGTCTCGCTGATCCAGCCGGGGCTGACCACGTTGATCCGCAGCCCGCGCGGGAGTTCGGCCGCCGCGTTGCCGACGAAGCCCTCGATACCGTTGTTGATCAGGGCGCCCAGCGAGCCCCCGGCCATGGGCGCGGCGAAGGTGCCGGCGGTCAGCGTGATCGACCCGCCGTCGCGCAGGTGCCGTACGGCCGCCTGGGCCAGGGCCACTTGCCCGAGCAGCTTGCCCCGCATCCCTGCGGCCATCTCCTCGGCGGTCGCCGACTCCAGCGACACCAGCGGCCCGCTCGCGGCACAGCACACCACCGCGTCGAGCCCGTCCGTCGTCGCCAACAGCGCCTCCACCGAGGCCGGTTGGTCCAGGTCGACGCGCACCGGACCGCTGCGCGAGGCGCCCACCACCTGATGCGACACGCTGAGCGCCTCGACCACGGCCCTGCCGACCGTCCCGGTCGCTCCCACCACGAGTATCTTCACCCCGTCGATCATGCCACCGTCGCGCTCGCCCCCGGCGTGCCAGGTGTGGCGGGTGTCAGGCCGCGCCTGCGGCGGGGAGTGCGGCGGCGGGGCGGGTCAGCGGGAGGTCGCGCATGCCGCGCAGCGGGGAGAAGAACAGCCAAAGGCCCGCGCAGCAGCCGCCGGTGACGGCGACCCACAAGGTGGGCCGGACGCCGAGCGAGGTCGCGAGGGCGCCGCCGACCAGGCCGCCGAGCGGGAGGGTGCCCCAGTTGATCCAGCGCGCGGCGGCGCTGACCCGGCCGAGCAGGTCGGGCGGGCAGGCGGCCTGGCGGTAACTGGTCAGCGAGATACTCGAAACCGTGGCGGAGAACGTCCACGAGATCCAGCCGAGGCCGAACAGCAGCACCCGCCAGCCGCGCCCGGTCAGCGGGATCAGCATGCCGGGCAGCGACATCACGGTCATCGCGAGCCAACTCACCCGCGCGGAGCCGACCTTACGGGCCAGGGTCTTCGCCATTACGCCGCCGGCCACCCCGCCGACCGCGCCCAGCGCCAGCAACAGCCCGACCAGGGACGGGCCCAGGTGCAGGGTGCGGACCAGGAAGACCGGCCCGAGGGTCTCCACCATGATCACGAAGAAGTTGGCGGTGCCGGTGAACGCCAGCGAGTGGCGTAGCACGGGGTCGCGCGCCACGTGGGCGAGGCCGGCGCCGATCTGCGCGCGCAGCGTGGGCCGGGGCGTCCCCGCCGCCGCGCGCGGCCGGCGCGGCTCGCGGGTGCGGATCGCCGACAGGGAGGCGGCCGACACCGCGAAGGAGAGCGCGTCGGCGGCCATCGCCCCCGCGGCGCCGACCAGCGCGACCAGTCCCGCGCCCAGGCTCGGCCCGGCGATCTGCGCGGCCGACTGCGACGCGGCCAACTTGCCGTTGCCGGACATGAGTTGGTCAGGGTCCAGCAGCGTCGGCAGGTAACTCTGGTAGGCGATGGAGAAGAACACGGACAGCACGCCGGCGACGAACGCGACACCGTAGAGCTGCGCGAGGGTCAGCGTCCCGAAGGCGTGGACGAGCGGCACCGACGCCATCACGGCGCACAGTGCGAGGTCGCAGCCGATCATCAGCCGGCGCTTGGCGACCCGGTCCACCACGGCACCGGCCGGCAGCGCCACCAGCAGGTACGCGCTCGTCTGCGCGACCGACAGCAGGCCGACCTGGAACGCGGTGGCCTTCAGCAGCACCACGGCGACGAGCGGCAGTGCGAGCACCGAGACCTGCGAGCCCACCTCGCTGACCGTCTGGCCGCCCCACAGCAGCAGGAACTCGCGATCGCGTCGCGCCCGCGGGCGCGAGCGCGGTCCGTCGATGTCGGCGCCGGCATCACCCATCGACCGATCGTGTCACCGGCGCCACCCCCGCCCCGTGCGATGTGACCAAGGCCACACCGCCTCCCCGGCGGCGGGTCGGCCCGCGGGTCGGCCCGCGGGTCAGGGAGCAGGCTCAGGCGGCAGGCTCGTCCGGGAGGTCGGCGGGGGCGTCGGCGTCATCGGGCTCCTTGCCCGGCAGCCGCACAGTGACCGTCCCCGAGGCGAGGTCTATCGGTCCCCGCGCCGGGTCGCTGCTGCCCTCGTCCTCCCGGGTCAGCTCCAGCCGGTTGCGCTCGTCCTCGGTGTGCTTGCGGCTCGGCGCGAACAACTCGTCGAAAAAGTTGAACATCGCGGCCCTCCGATCACCTCGGCATCCCGCCCAGGCTACGCCTCATCCCGTCATCCCGACGGCCCAGCGGCAAGCCACCCCCGCAGGGCCCTGGCCAGGCGGCAACCCGACCCCGACCGCGTCCACGCGCCGATCAGCGGCGAGCCGGTAGCAGCCAGGGCCCGCCATCCGTCAGCCTGGCCGCGAGCCCCGGGCGCTCCCACGCCGCGCCCGCGTCCGCGGCACCGATCAGCGGCAGGCCGGCAGCAGCCCGAGGCCCCGCCACCCGCACCCGGACGATCCGGCAACCCCGGAAGCGCAGGCCGGTGGACGCCGGACCGCCTTCCGGCCGATTCGACGAGACCGCGGCCAACGCCCCCGCCAAGCCGCATGCCGGGCGGGGGCCCGGGCGACGCCCACGCGCGCACCGGGGACGCCGGGCACCGCCCGGCACGCCCGGCACGCCCGGCACGCCCGGGCCGGCGGCAGCCGTCAGCAGGCGCCGGGGCCGACCCCGTCGATCTGCCCGCCGAAGTCCTCCAGGTAGGTGGCCCGCCAGTCGCCGTTGAAGACCTGGCGCTTCTGGACCGGCTGCCAGTTGATGAAGCAGGCGTTGACGCCGGCGACGAAGGAGCCGACGTGGTCGTGGAACTGCGGCGGCATGTCGCGGTAGCCGCTGGCCGCGGTCCACTCCCAGGTCGCCCCGGAGAAGCCGTCCTCGCTCCAGAAGCAGACCGAGCCGCCGCTGCACGGCGGCGGGGTCACCGCCGAGGCGGACTGGGCGGGCACCGCGGAGAGCAGCGCGGCACCCATGACGAGCGCGAGCAGGCCGGCGCGCTTACGGATCTGCATGAGAATTCCTCCACATCGGTCGTCGATCGTCGGTCGGCGCCGGCGCGGCCGCGGGACAGTGCGGCGGCAGCGGCACGTTTCCATGATCACGACGTCCGCGAAGGACTTGTAGAGATCTGGGCTGTTTTCACCCGATGGACGCAATCGGCGTGCGCCCTCCGGACATCAACCCGCCGGACGTCAACTCGCCAAGCCTCAGCGCACCTTGAGAGTGCCGGTCATGAACTGGTGGATCGTGCACATGTAGTCGTACGTCCCCGCCTTGCCCGGGGCGGTGAACGTCGTGGTTTTGCCCGGGGCGACGTGGCCGGTGTTGAACAGCTTGCCGGTGGTGGCCGTCACGGTGTGGGCGGTGTCGTCCTCGTTGGTCACCGTGACCTTCGCGCCGGGGTGCACGGTCAACGTGTCCGGGTGGAACGCGAAGTTCTTGATGGTGATCTTCGTCGCGCCGGCCGGCGTCGAGGCGCCGGACGCGGCCGACCCGGACGCGGACGCCGACCCGGACGCCGACGCGGACGTGAACGCCGGCGACGACGTGGCGGCGGACCCGCCGGAGCCGGACGAGGAGGAGCAGCCGGCCAGTGCGAGCAGCGCGGCGGCGACGGCGAGGGCCGCGGCCTTGCCGGGTCGGGCGGAGATGCGGAAGTCGGTCACGTCGGGCCTCGGTTCGGGACGGTACAAGTACGGATACGGCAGGGGCGGGTGGCCCGGGACGGCGGCCCGGGAGGGTGGCCCGGGAGGGTGGCCCACCCCATGCGCATGGGCGGACCACCCAGCCCCTGGGCACCGGTCCTGTGGTGTTCCGTACGGTCGGGTCAGACCGTCAGGAGGGCGGGGCTGGCGGCCTTGTCCGTCGGCAGGAAGCTGTCCGGCACCGGGTACTTGCCGAGCACGAAGTTGAGGATCGCCGCGTGCATCGCCTCGACCGGCGCGATGGTCGCCGCGGTGGCGATACCGGCCGCCGCGCTCACGTTGTAGGTCGCGAACAGATACGTCTGCGCGGCCTGGTCCTCCAGCGTGAGCGCCAGGTTCGCGACATCCGTGACCGTCTTGGCCTTGCCCAGCGCCGCGAGGGTGGCGGGCTGGTTGGACAGCGGCACGTTCGTGATCGCGGGCTTGCCGGCGCCGGTCAGTACCGCGTTCCACGCCTTCGCGTGGTCGGCGTGCTGCGCCATCGCGGTGGTCACGAAGGTGGCGATGGCCGGCGGCACCGTACCGAGCTTGCCGGTCTTGGCCGCCTTGAGCGTGGCCTGGTACGCGCCGACCGCCTGGTTCTCCAGTGCCACCGCGAGCGCGACGACCTTCAGGTCACCGGTGTACTGGCTCTTGGAGGAGGCGGACGCGGACCCGGACGCGGAGCCCGAGCCGGACGGCGCGGCGGCGGAGTCGTGCTTGGCGCTGCTGGAACAGGCGGCCAGCGCCATCGCGGCCGCGAGACCGCCGGCGCCGAACAGGAAACGGCGGCGGGCCGGGTCGCTCGGCTCGTCCTCCTGCGCGCCCTGCTTGCCGAGGTTGCCGCGGATGTCCTCGGCGAGGTCCACCGCGCCGGCCCGCATGGCGGGCAGGGTGTCGCGGTGGGCGGTCTCCATGTCGCGGGTGAGACGGGCGAGTTGGTCCTCGCTGATCGGCATGTCCCAGCCGTCGCGTGCGGTGGTCACTTCACGGCCCCCTCAGTGATCGGCGAGGCGTTCTTGGTCGGGTAGAAGGCGTTGGGGAAACCGACGCTGCCGATGGCCGCGGGGAGCTTGGCGACGTCGGTCGGGATGGCGATCAGGTTGTCGAGGTTGTCGGCGAGCAGCGCCTGCACGGCCAGCAGCGTCGCGCGGTGCTGGGCCTCCACCGGGGCCACCGAGGCGAACAGCTTGCGCAGTTCGGCACTGCTGACCTGGCTGACGTTCTTGGTGTACGTCTGCGCGGCCACGTCCTCCAGCGTGATGGCGAGCTTCACCACGTCGGCCGAGGTCTTGATGGTGGGCAGCGTCTTCTTGACCACGGCCGCGTACTTCGGGTCGGTGCCGGTCTGCGCCTTGCCGCCGGCCTGGGTGACCGCGGCGTTGAACGCCTGTACGTGCGCCTGGTGTTGCGTGGTGGTCTTCGCGATGAAGGCCGCGATCGTCTTGTTGCCGTCCTTGATGAACGACAGGCCCGCGGCGGTCTGGTAGACGCTGATCGCCAGGTTCTCGATCGACGCGGCGGTCTGCAGCGCCTCGACGTCGACGCTCGACGTGGCGGCAGCGGCGCGCACCGATGTCAGCAGTGCCGCGGCACCGGCCGCGCCGGCGACCGTACTGCCGCGCCGCCACCAGCGGTGCGGCTGCGGCCCGTTGGCCTCCGCGAAGTCGGCCAGCGCGTCCTGGGTGATGCGCACGGCGTCGCTGTTCAGGTCCTGGGACTGCTCGGTCAGTTCTTCGAGCAGTCGGGTGTCGATGTGCTCTACGCCCATCACGCCCCATCTCTCCTGGCACCCGCGCGGACCACGGGCACTCTGGGACACGTTCGCCGCTGCGGGCGTCGCGGATTGGTCCGTGGCCCGAAAGCCGCTCCATGTCCACTCCCAGGGGTGAAAACGCCGTCGGGTGGCTGACGACGCGGCCCCGAAGACTCCCGGGACGCCGTCCGGTGACCGCGCTGCGGACCTGGTCCTGGCCCCGATCGCGGTGGACCGGCTGCGCGGTGGCCGGTCGGCGGTCCGGTCGTACGCCCGTTTGCGGTGGGGCGGGTTCGGGGCGTACGCCCATGTACGGCGCGGTGCGGCGGCGTACGCCCGTACTCGGTCCGGGTCGTGACCAATCCGCGAGCCGGGCGGCGACGAATGACCGGTGACCGCATGACAGTCCGGAGGTGTCCATGCGCGTGGCAGCACGTGACGGCCAGTCCCCGGTGCCCCGTTCCGGGGTGCTGGAGTCATTGCTCGACCGGGTCTCCCGGGGTGACCAGGAGGCGTTCGAGCACCTCTACATCGCGGTGGCCGGCGCCGTGCTCGGCCTCGTCCGCCGGGTGGTGCGCGACCCGGCGCAGTCGGAGGAGGTCGCGCAGGAGGTCCTGATCGAGGTCTGGCGGTGCGCAGCCAGGTTCGACCCGGAACAGGGCAGCGCCATGGCGTGGATCATGACGATGGCGCACCGCCGCGCCGTGGACCGGGTGCGGTCGGCGCAGGCGGCCGCCGACCGGGAGCACAGGGCCGGGCTGCGCGACCGGGTGCGCGCGTTCGACGAGGTCACCGACCAGGTGGAGCGGCGGCTGGAACACGAGCAGGTCAGGCGCTGCCTGGAGCGGCTCACCGAACTCCAGCACGAGTCGGTGACCCTCGCCTACTACCGCGGCTACACCTATCAGGAGACCGCGGAAGTGCTCGGGGTGGCCCTGGGCACGGTCAAGACTCGGCTGCGGGACGGGCTGATCCGGCTCCGCGACTGCTTGGGGGTGGCGTCGTGACCGAAGTCGATCTGCACACGCTGACCGGTGCGTACGCGGTCGGCGCGCTGGAGGAGCGGGAGGCGCGGGGCTTCCGCCGGCACCTGACCCGGTGCGCGGCGTGCGACCAGGAGGTACGCGAACTACGGGAGACCGCGGCCCGGTTGGCCCTCGCGGTGGCCGAGGTGCCGCCGGTGGGGCTGCGTGCCCGGGTGATGGCCGCGCTGCCCGAGGTGCGCCAGCTCCCGCCGGAGCGGTCCGGCCCGCAGCGCTCCGGCCCGCGCAACTGGCGTCACCGGCTGCCGTACTTCGCGCTCGCCGCGTGCCTGGCCGCCGCGATCGGCTCCGCCGGGATCGCGGTCCGGGCCGAGCACAGCGCCGACCGGCAGCGGGACCGCACCGCTCAGGCCGAACGCCAGGCGGACCGGCTCGGCACGCTGCTCGCGGCGCCCGACGCCTCCTTCCACACCCAGGGCCTCAAGGGCGGCGGCACCGCGACCGTGGTGTCCTCGGCGCGGGTCGGGCAGGCCGCACTGGTCTACCACGACCTGCCGAAGCTGGCGGGCTCCCGGGTCTACGAGCTGTGGTTCAGCAGGAACGGCACCATGGTGCCGGCGGGCCTGGTGGATTCCGCCGGCGCGTCCGGTTCCGCGCTGCTCAAGGGGCGGGTGGACGGCGCCGACGCGGTCGGGGTGACCGCGGAACCGCGCGGTGGCTCCCCCGTACCCACCTCCGCGCCGCTGGCCGTGCTGCCGCTGTGACGGACGGCTGCGCCCGTGATGGCCTCCCGCCGGGCGCAGCCGTCTCCTCCGTTGGTCGGAGCCGGAGTTGGAGCCTTGGCCGGAGTCGGAGTTGGAGCCGGAGTTGGAGTTGGAGCCGGCCCGCGCGCCGGACACCAGCCGCCCGTACGTGTGCCGCCCGAAGCGCGCCGCCGCGCCGCCGCCCAACCGCCCCTGAAACAGCGGCTATTCGTCGCCGTAGCTGATGGTGCCGTGCTCGTCCATCGTCGGGCGGATCTTCGACGGGCCGTAGGGGTCGATGTCGGAGGGGCGGGGCGGCTCGGGGCCGTCGAGGCCGATCCGAACCATCCGGCCGATCCGGGCGATGAAGAACCGCCGGTCGTGCACGGACAGTTCGTTGGCGCGGCCGGCGGCGCAGAACCGTTCGGCGGCCCGGTCGTAGTCCGCCTTCACCTGCGGGGAGAGCTTGCGCATCCGCGGCCACACCTCGGTGAGGGCCGTGACGAGGATGCGGCGGGCCGCGTGCGGGGTGGGCATGATCGTGGAGAAGGGCTCCCAGCCGTCCTCGGTGCGCTCCACCACGCGGAAGGCGGCGGGCAACACCACGGTGCCGGGGTGGGTTTCCAGCGCCCGGCGGGAGTCGGCGCGTACGTCGGCCGGGTAGCGCTCGCTGCGGTAGTGCAGTTCGCGCAGCGCCAGCCGCTCGGAGCCGGCCACCACCCCGGTGACCGCGGCGTGGTCGATCACGAAGTCCTGGTCCACCTCCGGCTCGTCGGGCATGCCGTCCCAGTCGAGCACCATGGCATCCCGGTCGGCGGGGCGCGGCGGTTCCAGACCGTCCTCGTTGGTGTAGACGTACTCCTCGGCGCGCACCATCCGGTAGCGCACCCCGCACACCGTCAGCTCGTCCAGCGGCTCCTGCTCCAACCTGCTGACCGCGGCGAGCAGTTCGCGGCGTACCAGCGGGTCGTCGGTGTCGTCCTTGGCCTTCAGCCACAGATACGAGTTGAGCGCGTCGCGGGACGCCTGCGGGAACCCCTCCACCGCCGGCGCCACCACCCGCCAGCCGGTCTCACCCGGGGTGTGCGCGGCCAGCCCGAACACCGGGCCGCGGATGATGTAGTGCGCGTAACGGCGGGCGGCGTCCGCCGCGTCGGCCTCCTCCGCGGCCGCCACCGGATGGTCGACCGGTCGCACGCGCATCACCAGACCGTCCGGCTCGACCTGTTCCTCGCTACTCATACGAGCATTGTGCTCACACAGGGTGCATCCTTGTCAGGCGTTCGCGCCGACTCATATGCACGGCATCAACACACTTTCTCCCGACCGCAGTTGACGTTGCATCAGAAACCCGGCCGTCCGTGCCGCGATCAGCGGGAACTACCCGTCCCGCGCAGCGCCGCGCGCAACCGGCCGACGCCTGCTCCATGTCCCCCATCCGCCCACCGTACCTTCGGCCCCGCAACGGTGAGCGGCGCGGTACGGCCCCGTCGGGTCGTACCGCACCACGCGTGCCGCGCTACTCCTCCTCGCCCCCGCCCGAGGGCCCGCTCGGCAGCCCCTCCTTGATCGCGTCCATCACGGTGGAGTCGGTGAGCGTCGTGACGTCGCCCAGCGCGCGGTTCTCCGCGATGTCCCGCAGCAGGCGGCGCATGATCTTGCCGGAGCGGGTCTTGGGCAACTCGGCCACCACCAGGAGTTGCCGCGGCCGGGCGATCGGCCCGATCTCCTTGGCCACGTGGGCACGCAACTCCTTGGCCAGGTCGTCCCCTTGGGCCTCGGCGGCGGCCCGCTCGCCGGCGCCGCGCAGGATCACGAACGCCACGATGCCCTGCCCGGTGGTCGGGTCGGCGGCCCCGACCACGGCCGCCTCGGCGACGTACGGGTGCGAGACGAGCGCGGACTCGACCTCCGTGGTGGAAATCCGGTGCCCGGAGACGTTCATGACGTCGTCCACCCGGCCCAGCAGCCAGATGTCGCCGTCCTCGTCCTTCTTCGCGCCGTCGCCCGCGAAGTAGTACCCGGGGAAGCGCGACCAGTACGTGTCGACGTAGCGCTGCTCGTCGCCCCAGATGGTGCGCAGCATCGACGGCCACGGTTGGGTGAGCACCAGGTAGCCGCCGGAGCCGTTGGGCACCGGGTTGCCCGCGTCGTCGACGACCTCCGCGGCGATCCCGGGCAGCGGCCGCAGCGCGCTGCCGGGCTTGCAGGTGCTCACCCCCGGCAGCGGGCTGATCATCTGCGCGCCGGTCTCGGTCTGCCACCAGGTGTCGACCACCGGGCAGCGGTCGCCGCCGATCGCCTGCCGATACCACACCCACGCCTCGGGGTTGATCGGCTCGCCGACCGACCCGAGCAGCCGCAGCGAGGACAGGTCGAAGCGGGCCGGGATCTCCTCGCCCCACTTCATGAAGGTGCGGATCGCGGTGGGCGCGCAGTACAGGATCGTCACGCCGTACTTCTGCACGATCTCCCACCAGCGGCCCTGGTGCGGGGTGTCCGGGGTCCCCTCGTACAGCACCGACGTCACGCCGTTGGCGAGCGGGCCGTAGACGATGTACGAGTGCCCGGTGACCCAGCCGATGTCGGCGGCGGTCCAGAAGACGTCCCGCTCGGGTTTGACGTCGAAGACCGCCCAGTGCGTCCAGGCGACTTGGGTGAGGTAGCCGCCGGTCGTGTGCAGGATGCCCTTGGGGCGGGCCGTGGTGCCCGAGGTGTACATGATGTACAGCGGGTGTTCGGCGTCGAACGCCTCCGGGGTGTGCTCCGCGGGCTGCGCGGCGACCAGGTCGTGCCACCACACGTCGCGGCCCTCGGTCCAGCCGACGTCCTGCCCGGTCCTGCGCACCACGAGCACGTTGCGCACGTCCGGGCACTGCGCGACGGCCTCGTCCACCGCGGGCTTGAGCGCCGAGGGCGCGCCCTTGCGGTAGCCGCCGTCGGCGGTGATCACCACGTGGGCCTCGCAGTCGAGGATGCGGCCGCGCAGCGCGTCGGCGGAGAAGCCGCCGAAGACCACGGTGTGTGGGGCGCCGATCCGGGCGCAGGCGAGCATCGCCACGACCGTCTCGGGGATCATCGGCATGTAGATCGCGATCCGGTCGCCGGCCTGGACGCCCAGCTCCTGGAGGGCGTTGGCGGCCTGGCAGACCTCGTCCTTCAGGTCCGCGTAGGTGAGGGTGCGGGTGTCGCCCGGCTCGCCCTCCCAATGGAACGCCACCCGGCCGCCGTTGCCGGCCTCGACGTGCCGATCCACGCAGTTGTGGGCCGCGTTGAGCCGGCCGCCGACGAACCAGCGGGCGAACGGCGGGTCGCTCCAGTCGCGCACCTGCGTCCAGGGCGCGGCCCAGTCCAGCCGGCCGGCCGCCTCGGCCCAGAACGCCTCGCCGTCGGCGGCGGCCCGGTCGTACGCCTCGGCGGTCACGTTGCCCTCAGCGGCGAGGGCCGCCGGCGGAGGGAACCGGCGGTCCTCGGACAAGAGGTTGGAGAGGGTCTCGCCACTCATGCGTGCGGCTCCTCGACCGGACCGCCCCGCCGGCCGAACGCGGCGCCGGCGAGCGGGCCGAGCGGGATGACCGGGCGCTTCCACGTCGAGTTGGTGACGACGGCGAAGGACGCGTACCAGGCGAACACCGCGGTGACCAGGCCGATCCAGCCGCCGACCTTGGTGACGGTGACGTTCGTCGCGAACTCCCCGACGGCCAGCACGATGAAGGTCGCGGACAGTGCGACGAACACCGCGAGCAGTGCCGCGTTGGTGCGCAGCGCGGCGGCCGTCATGTAGACCGTGAAGACGGCCCAGACCACCAGGTACAGGCCGGTGGCCTGGTGCGCGGTGTCCGGCGGCAGCGTACCGACCACGAACTTCACGTAGGCCGCGTACGACAGCCAGAACGCGCCGTACGACGCGAACGCGGTCGCCCCGAAGGTGTTGCCCTTGCGGAACTCCCACATGCCCGCGAGGAGTTGGATCAGGCCGCCGTAGAACAGCGCGAGCGGCAGCACCACGGTGAGCAGGTTCTGGTCGATCAGGTGCGCGTTGAACGCGCTGAGGACGAACGTGGTGGACGCGAAGCCGGCCAGGCCGAGCGGTCCGGGGTCGGCGATGGTGTCAGCGGGGGCGGCAGGTGCGGAGGCGGGTGCGACGGTGCTCATCTGCGGGGTTCCTCCTCGTTGAGGAAGGCAGCGGTCGTCGGCAGCGCACGGCCCTGCGGCCGCGTACTGCCCGGGGCCGTTCCCGGCCCCCGCTCCACGCTAGGACGCCGCGCACCCCCGATCCCCCGTCCGCCGCCCGCCGTTCGCCCAGCGGTCCCCACCACTCGGTGAATGGTCCCCCACTCACGGTGAACGGTCGAAGCGAGCCCCAGCGGGAGCGCGGTGGAGGTGGCCGGTGGCCGTCTCTCAGCGGGGCTGTCCGGGTGGATCACGGCGGTGACGTTCTCCGCCGCGTCGTGCTCGTAGCGGGTGGTGCGACCCAGCGGATCGGTGAAGGTCTTCAGCAGCCGGTTGTCCTCGCTCCACTCCTGAACGGAGACGTGGCCGAGCGGGTCGGTGCTGCGCACGGTCCGGTAGGCCGCGTTGAACGGGACGACCGGAGACCCTGCACTCGGCGGCGGATACTCAAGGCGCGTCCCGTCCGCGCCGAGCAGCACGGCCCCGTGCGCGTCGAGTTGCAGCCGCCGATCCAGCGTGGACGTCCAACTCCTGCCGAACCAGACGCCGTTGCGGTACGACGAGAGGTGAGTGCGGCGAACCACCAGCGGCAGCGCGCCCGGCAGCCGGACGTCGACCACGGGCATGACCGGCTCGCCGCTGGCCACGTCCACCGGGTCGCCCTCGCAGTGCCTGCTCTCGGGCGGGCGGGAGTCCCGGTCCCCGTCGCCCGAGCGGGCGTTGGGCGGTCCGTCGTCGTGCGGGGGCTTGCCGCCGTCCTCGTGGGGCCGGTGTCCTCCTTCGCCGGGGTCGTGGGGTGAGGTGAGGTGAGAGGGTCGTCCTTGGCGTCGCGCATCAACTTGCTCAGGTGGGTGGCGTGTTTGACGTCGGTGGCGGCGGTGTCCTCGGCGATGCCGGTCAGGTTGCGGCCGGTGGAGTGGTAGAGGTTCCTGACCGCTTTGCCGGCGTCCTCGCCCAGCATCTTGCCGAGCTTGGTGGCGCTGTGCTGCAGGGCCGCCACGATCCGGTTGGTCACTGGAAGTCCACCCCGGCGAGCTTCGTCTGCAGGGTCTTGGCGTGACCGGCGATGGTGTCCGCGTGGCCGTGCATCGTCTGCGCGTGGATCTTCAGCATGTCCGGGTGGATCGTGAACCCGTCCCCCGGCTCCCAACCCTCCATGGACACCCCCAACGCGTCCTCGGTGGCCTTGAACATCAGCCCGCCCACGGCCTTGCCGACCGCCTCCACCAGCGGTTCCAGCGCCGCCTCGATGATCTTCCCGATGATGTACTGGGTGAGCTGGTCCTCCAGCACCTGCACGGCCTTCTCCGCCGCCTTCACCGTCACCGCCGCGGCGGCCTCCGACAGCCCGAGCGTCTCCACCGCGGCCGCCTGCTCCGTCACGAATGCCGCTGCCAGCGCCACCAGCTCCGCGATGCACTGGGCCTTCATCGTGACGATCACACCCGCCGCCACATCCAGCGCGTCCGCCACCACATGGCACAGCCGCACCAACTCGCTCATGTGCGAGGCCGACTTGTCGCCCCACGCCTCCAACAGCGCCTCATACGAGGGTCCCTGGTAGTGCGCTCCCAACTGCTTCACCGTCGACGTCGCGTCCTGGTGCGTGGTGTCCACCGCGTTGGCGAACTCCCTTATGTGTGAAGCGAAATCACGAACGTGATCCTCGTTCACCGTGGGCCAGTCCACCCCGATGATGTTCAGGAACGACACCACAGGACCCGGTAGCTCAATCGCCACGCTGCCCCCCTCGCCCGCTCGACCGGCGCGGCGCGCCGGTCCGGTCCGGCCTGGGTCGTCTCCGTCGGGCTTGCATTCAGTGAACCTCAGCCTGCCGACGTGTCGCCGTCCGCTTTCGGTCATTTCTCCGGGCGGATGACGTGATGGCGTGAACCATCCCGGCCCCGCGGTCGCCGCCCGGACTTCGCGGTCAGCGCCCGCCCCCTCCGTGAGAACCACGCCTCCGCCCCCGGACGCGGTTCCGGTGCGGCGCCACGCGGGGGCGGCACGCGGGAACGGCACGCGGGGCGCCGTGCGGAAGTGGAGCCGGGGGCGGATGCGCGGGAGCGAAGCGTGCAGGGGGCTATTGAGGGGAGTTCGGGATGGCGATAATGCGACATATGAGCTCGGTGATCACCGTGGTGTCGGTCGCATTGGTGATCGCGGGCGCTGCGGCAGCGCTGTTCTGGCTGGTGAGAGGGCGAAGAGGATTCGGCACGCCCGCGGACCGCGCCGCGTTCGCGACCCTGCACCAGGCGTCGCTGGCGGCGCCGCCCCTGCGGGACGGCCTGAACGCGGACTCCGCGAAACGGGCGGCGCGCCACCTGCGGGAGTTGCTGGGAACGCCCGCGCTGGCGGTGGTGGGAGAAGAAACCCTGCTCGCGTGGGAGGGTCCGGGCCGTAAGCACGCCGCGCAGGCGGTCGCGCACGCGAAGGACGCGATGGACGCGGGCCGCCCCTGGGTGGTGCCGGCGGAGGCGATCGCGTGCGAGGACCTGGACTGCCCGGTGCGCAGCGCCGTGGTGGTGCCGCTGGTGGTCGACGGCCTGGTGGTGGGCGCGCTGTCGGTGTACGCGCGGCAGGTGTCGGCGGGGCTGGTCCGGGCCGCGGGCGAGGTCGCGCACTGGATGATCTCGCAGCTCGAACTCGCCGAGCTGGACCGGTCCAGGACCCGGGTGATCGAGGCGGAGTTGAAGGCGCTGCGCGCGCAGATCTCCCCGCACTTCGTCTACAACTCGCTCACCGCGATCGCGTCCTTCGTCCGCACCGACCCGGACCAGGCCCGAGAACTGCTCCTGGAGTTCGCCGAGTTGACCCGGTACAGCCTGCGCCGGCACGGCGAGTTCAGCACCCTCGCGGAGGAGTTGCGCTCGGTGGACCGCTATCTGCGCCTGGAACGCGCCCGGTTCGGCGCGCGGCTGCGGGTGGACCTGCTGATCGCGCCCGAAGTGCTGCCGGTGGCGGTGCCGTTCCTCTGCCTGCAACCGCTGGTGGAGAACGCGGTACGGCACGGCCTCGGCCCGAAGGCCAGTTCGGGCCGGATCACGATCCGGGCCGAGGACGCCGGTGCGGAGTGCCGGATCAGTGTGGAGGACGACGGCGTGGGCATGGACCCTGAGCGGGTGCGCGCGCAGCTCGCCGGCAAGGCCGGCGGGGACTCGCTGGGTCTGGGCAATGTGGACGAGCGGCTGCGCGCGGTGTTCGGCGACGAGTACGGATTGGTGGTGGAGACCGCACAGGGTGCGGGGACGAAGATCAACGTCAGGGTGCCCAAGTACCGGAACGGGGTGCACGCTTCGTGAGACCGCTACAGGTCCTCGCGGTGGACGACGAGCCGCCCGCGCTGGAGGAGTTGACGTATCTGCTGCGCGGCGACCGGCGGGTGGGCCGGGTGCTGGCGGCGGACGGCAGCGAGGAGGCGCTGCGGCTGCTGGAGGACGGCAGCACCGACGCGGTCTTCCTGGACATCCGCATGCCGGGCCTGGACGGGTTGGACCTGATGCGCGTGCTCGGCCGGTTCGCGCACCCGCCGGCGGTGGTGTTCGTCACCGCCTACGAGGACTTCGCGGTGTCGGCGTTCGCCCTCAACGCCTGCGACTACCTGCTCAAACCGGTCGGCCCGCAGCGCCTCGCGGAGGCGGTCCGCCGGGTGGCCGCGCTGATCGAGAGCGGCGGCACGGCGCCGGGCGCGCCCGGCTCACCCGTACCGGACCCGGCGCCCGCACCGATGCCCGGACCCAACGGCCTTCCGGTGCAGGCCCGTTCGGCCCCCGACCGGCTGGTGCACCCGGTCCGTCCCGTTCAGCACCCGGCCCGCTCCGACGAGCGCATACCCGTCGAGGCGGGCGGCGTCACCCGTTTCGTCTCCCGCGACGAGGTGTCCTACGTCGAAGCCCAAGGCGACTACGTACGCCTGCACACGCGCGGCGGCGCGCCCCTGCTCCGTATCCCGCTGGCCGTGCTGGAGGAACGCTGGGGCCCGCACGGGTTCCTGCGCATACACCGGCGGTTCCTGGTGTCGCTGGGGCACGTGGAGGAGCTGCGCTCGGACGCCGGGCACTGGACGGTACGGGTCGCGGGCGGCGAACTCCCGGTCAGCAGGCGGCACTCACGCGAGCTGCGGGATCTGCTGACCCGGTGGGCGCCGCGACCGGGGCCGGGCGGCCGGCCGTGATCGGCGGCCACCAGCCGCAACCGCCGCCACCGCGCCGCACCGCGGTGTCGGGCCCGCGCAGGCACCGTCCCGGCGGCTGGTCGGCGCGCGCCGGACCGGCCGATCTGCACGAGCAGCCCCGGCTCGGCCAGGTCTACGTACGCTCTCTCGTCCGCGACCAACTGCGGCTCGCCCTAGGAGTGTTGGCGGTGCTGGCGGTGGTGCTCGGCGGCGTGCCGGCGGCGTTCGCGCTGCTGCCCGGGCTGCGCACCGCCTCGGTCTTCGGCTTCCGGCTGGCCTGGCTGCTGCTCGGGGTGGTGGCGTACCCGGTGCTGCTCGGGATGGCCTGGTTCCACGTCCGGCATGCCGAGCGGGTGGAGCGGGACTTCACGGAGTTGCTGCACGGGCCGGACCCGGCGGGGTCCCCTGCGGAGCTGGATGCCGTCACCAACTCGCTTGCCGGGCAGACCGGTTCGGCGGAGTTCGGCGCGGACCTTGCGGAACCGGGTCCCGCAGGTCCGGTTTCGGCGGAACCCCACTCCGTTGGCCCCGGCTCGGCCGACCCCGATCCGGCGGCCCCCAACTCCGCGGACCCCAACTCCGCGACACCCAACTCGGCCGCTCCCAACTCGGCTTTCGCCGATCCCGGTGCCGGGTGAACCCCGCGCTCGGGCTCGCCGCGCTCGCCGCCGTACTCGTGGCGACCGTCGCCGTCGGTGTCTACGGGCTGCGGCTGTCCCGCGCCACCTCGGACTTCTACGTGGCCTCCCGCGAGGTCTCGCCGCTGTGGAACGCCTCCGCGATCAGCGGGGAGTACCTGTCGGCGGCGTCCTTCCTCGGCGTCGCGGGCCTGGTGATGGCGTACGGCGTGGACATGCTGGCGTACCCGGTCGGCTACGCGGCCGGCTATCTGGTACTCCTGCTGCTGGTCGCGGCCCCCTTGCGGCGCTCGGGCGCGTACACGCTGCCGGACTTCGCCGAGGAGCGGCTCGGCTCCACCGCGGTGCGCCGGGTGGCGAGCGTGCTGGTCGCGGTGATCGCCTGGCTCTACCTGGCACCCCAACTCCAGGGCGCGGGGCTGACGTTGCAGACGGTGACGGGGGCGCCCCGGTGGGCGGGCGCGGTGGTGGTCGCGGGCGCGGTGGTCATCGTGTCGGCGGCGGGCGGCATGCGCAGCGTCACCCTCGTGCAGGGCCTGCACTTCTGGTTGAAGCTGATCGCGATCGCGGTGCCCGCGCTGTTCCTGGTGATGGCCTGGCGGACCGCCGGATCACCCGCGCTGACCGGCTCCGACGTGCCCCGCTTCCCGCACACCACGGTGGTCCGCGTCCAGGACCCGGTGCGCTTCGACGTCCGCGCCCCGGTGACGGTCGCGGTCAGCGGCGGCCTGGACGGGAAGACGTACGAGGGCGCGGATGCGGGCGGGAACCGTTCGGGCGGCGGCGACTTGGGGCCGGACACCCGGACCCGGCCCCATACTCGTATCCGTACCGTACGGCTCACGGTCGGCGAGCACTCCGCCTCCGCCGGGGCGCGGCTCACCTTCCCCGCCGGGGTGCCGGTGCCGCACCAGGTGGGCCTCGCGCCCGCGACCGGTGCGCAGTGGGCCCGTCCGCTGTCCGGCGCAGGCGGCCGCGCGCACCCGCTGTACGCGGTGTACTCGATCCTGCTCGCCACGTTCCTCGGCACGATGGGCCTGCCGCACGTCCTCGTGCGCTTCTACACCAACCCCGACGGGCGGGCCGCACGCCGTACGACGCTTCTGGTCCTGGTGCTGCTGAGCGGCTTCTACCTGCTGCCGCCGGTGTACGGGGCGCTCGGCCGGGTGTTCGCGCCCCAACTCCTGCTCACCGGGCGGACCGACACCGCCGTTCTGGTGCTGCCGCAGATCGTGCAGGGCGGTGAGGCCGGGCGGTTGCTGGCCGCGCTGGCCACCGCGGGCGCCTTCGCGGCGTTCGTGTCCACCGCGTCGGGGCTGACCGTGTCGGTGGCCGCGGTGGTCTCGCAGGACCTGTTGCGCGGGTCGGCGCGCGGCTTCCGGTGGGCCTCGCTGGTGGCCGGGGTGCCGCCGCTGGTGATGGCCACCACGACCTCCGGGCTCCCGGTCGCCGACGCGATCGGCCTCGCCTTCGCCGTCGCCGCGTCGTCCTTCTGCCCGCTGCTGGTGCTCGGGATCTGGTGGCGCGGGCTCACCGACCGCGGCGCCCTGGCGGGGCTCGTCGCCGGGGGCGGGCTGGCCGCGGTGGCCGTCGTCGTCACCAGCGTCCGCGGACCCGGCCACGGTTGGGGCGCCGCGCTCCTGGAAGAACCGGCCGCCTGGACGGTCCCGATCGCCTTCACCGTCATGGTGGTGGGCTCCCTCCTCACCCGCACCCGCATTTCACCCGCCGCCGTGGACCGCGTCATGCTGCGCATGCACCTACCCGAAGAGGTGACGGGGCCGCCTCCGACGGAGTGAGCAAGGTGAGCCGGGTGGGAGCCCGCCGTACGGCTCCGCGCGGTTGGGGCCGCTCCGCTTCCGGAGGTGCCGAACGGCCGTTCCGCGTGGCCGAGTTGGGGATCAGTGTCATGCGGCCCCCTGCGGGCCGTCACGCCTCCAGCGCGCCCGTGACCAGCAGTCGAAGCGATGTCGCAAGCCGTCGAGGCGGTCGGACCGGCCCGTAGCTACGGCCGCCTGGCACCGACGGCCAGCTGCCCTGACAGGCGGCCGGCCGTCCCGCGTCCGCGGCCAGGCCGGCACGGCGTCCGACCGAAAGGCCGCCACCGCCTTACGCGCTTGAGCAACGCGGAGCGACACACACGCCATGTCGCGCAAGTTGGCCGGAGACGCCTACCGGGGCGTGTTCAAGCTGCCAGTGCGGGTGCGGCAAAACGGGCCCGCTCGTAGAGATCACGTGCGGCCGAGTTCTTGAGGTGCGGCCGGATCAGGCGGAACATTTCCCTGACGCGCTCGTCCACCTTACCGGAATTCATCGACGGGTAACCCTCAAGTACTTTCGTCCGCGTGGCACAGGCGGCATCCAGATGCCCGATTCGCAATTGGCGCTCGGCCAACAGGCAGAGCCCGGGCCGCACCGCACCTTCTCCGTTCATTCGTGTCATTCGTGCCGGCAGGCCCGATGACTCCGGTTCAATTCCGGACAAGGGGACTTGGAGACCCGGTACGCGGAATTCCCCTGTCCCCGGGGCTCATTGCCGCATGGCCGACACCGTAGAGAGGAGATCCGTATGGACGGCTCCAGGGGGCGGGGGCATCTCCCGGCGATGCCAGGGGGAGAACGGCGCGAGCACCCCCACCGGCAGGTGGTCCCGGGGCCGACAGCACCACCCACCCCGGAGGGTCCGGTCGACCGGCCGAAGGCATCAGCGGGGTTCGAGGCCGAGCGTGGCGGTCCGCGCACCCTCGGTGAGGACGTTCTCGACGATGCCGGTGTAGCGCCCGTACTTGTCGCGATACGCAGCGTCCACGTCGGCGTACTCGCCGGGGTCGGCCTCGCGGAACGCCACCTGCCTCCGTACGCCCCCGGCCTCGACGAGGCCCTCGCGCCGGGACCGCGTGCCCCGGTACCAGGGGCCGCCGGTGCCCTTCACCGAGCGGACGTAGAGGCGGTCCCCGACGCGCACCACCCACATGGTCACCGGCGCCCGCAGGGTGCCGTCGCCACGTTCGGACCGCAGGTCCAGTTGGGCGGCCGTGCCGATCTTCTCCAGCTCCGTGTCGTTCCAGTTCGTCATGATCGTCGCTCCCTCGGAACCGCGAAAGTCCGATTACGTCCCCTGGATCCACGGTCACGCGAACCGGGCACCCCGGCCAGCCGAAAGCCCCGCACCACCCCATATC
>NZ_JACEGK010000020.1:0-28761 GCF_056859195.1 Streptomyces sp. NH27 | reverse complement strand
TTGCTTCTCCGGAGGAGAAGGGCAGTGGTGCTCTGGGTGCGGAGGGCATCATGCCGGGTTGGGTCGGTATGCGGTTGACCGACGAGTTGCGGCGCCGTACGTCCTTGCCGGTGCGGGTGACCAATGATGCGAATGCGGGTGCGCTCGCCGAGCGGATGTACGGGGCCGGGCGGCACGCGAGCGACATGGTGTATGTCCGGTTGTCCGCCGGTATCGGTGCGGGCATCGTGAGCAACGGGAAGCTGCTGCTGGGCGCGCGTGGCCTGGCCGGTGAGATCGGGCACCTGCCGCTGACCGCGGACGGCCTGATCTGCCGCTGCGGCAACCGCGGCTGCCTGGAGACCGTCGCCAGCCCCGTCGCCATCGCCCGGCTGCTGTCGGACAGTTGGGGCCAGCAGGTAGCCGCCCGCGACCTGCCCGGGCTCTTCGAACAGCGCAACGCAGGCGCCCTTCGATCCGTCCGCGACGCGGGCGACGCGGTCGGCCGCGCGCTGTCCAACCTGGTCACCCTCCTCAACCCGCGCCTCATCGTGGTCGGCGGCGACCTGGCGGCCGCCGGCGAGGACATCCTCGAACCGATGCGGGCCGGGGTGCACCGCCACGCGCTGCCCTCCGCTGTGAGGAGCCTCGACATCGTCGCCGGGCACCTGGGCGACGGCGCGGAGGTCCGGGGCGCCGCGGGCCTGGTGCTGGCCGACGCCCCCCAACTGCTGTCCGCCACCGCCTCCGCCACGCAAGCCGAACCGGTGTAGCGCGCCGTCGATCATCGTATGATCGGGCCCCACCGGCACGGCAGTCCCGCTGACCGCAGGACCCTACCCAGAAGGGCTGGACGAGAGCCTGACATGGCCACCGCACTGATCATCGGCGACATCCAGCAGGGCATCACGAGCAACTACCCGTTCGCCAGGGACGTCGTGCCGCCGCTCACCGAACTGATCCCGCGCGCCCGCGCGGCCGGCGCCCTCGTCGTGTTCGTGCACTTCGCCGTCCGCTCCAACGGGACCGACCTGCCGCCGGGCAACGCACTGTTCAGGACCTTCCACGAAGCCGGGGACACCTTCCACGAGGGTTCGGCCGGAACCGAGATCGCCCTGCCGGTCTCCGAGGCGGACGTCGTCGTGGTGAAACGCCGCGCCAGCGCGTTCGCCGGCACGGATCTCGACCTCGTGCTCCGCGCGGGCGGCGTCAGCACGCTCGCGATCGCCGGCGTCGCGACCAGCGCAATGGTGGCTGCGACGTGCTACGACGCGGCGGACCGTGGCTACGACGTGACCGTGCTGCGTGACGGTTGCGCCGACGGCGATCCGGCCATGCACGACTTCTTCATGGACGCCGTCTTTCCCAGCCGGGGGTTCGAGGTCGTGCCCTGCGCCGATTGGCGCGGCAACCGCCCCTGACCCGGAGCGCGTTCGACCCCTGGCGGCGGTGCTCGGTGCGTCAATGCCCCACGCCGGCCGTCAGCCAGGTGTCGACGACTTGCACCAGGTCGCCGAATTCGGTGAAGACGTGTCCGGTCATGCCGACGGCCTGGGCGGCGCGGACGTTCTCTTCGCGGTCGTCGACGAAGAGGAAGCAGGCGGGTGCGGCGTGCAGGGCGGTGACGCAGTGGTGGAAGGCGGCCGGGTCCGGCTTGGCCGCGTGGATCTTCCCGGAGAGGGCGAGATGGTCCAGGTTCTGCAGCCAGGGCTGAGCCGCGATGAAGGCATCGGCGTGGTCTGCGGGAATGTTGGAGAGCACGGCGACTTCGGCGCGGCTGCGCAGGGATTGCGCGAAGGCGACCATGCGCCCGTCGACGCGCGACCAGCTGTCGATGTCGGTGAGCCGCAACTTCTCGATCGTGCGGGGATCGACCGGGCGCGACAGCAGCCGTAGTACTGCGGCCCAGTACTCCGGCGCGGACTGCCGTCCGGCGTCGTAGGGCGGGCGCAGGTCCCAGTAGGCATGGGTGAAGGCGTCTACGGGCGCGTCGCAGCAGGCGGCCATCTGCGCGAGGGCCCCCGGGCGCTGGTGCAGGGCGATGACTCCGTAGAGGTCGAACAACACGATCCGCCGGCTGGCGGGCATGGGGGCTCCTTTCCGGTTGTGGCGACGAACGTGCTCAGGGGCGGTACGCCAACTCGGGTTCGGGGTCGGGGTCGGACTCGGGTCCGGGTCCGGGTTCAGGTCCGGGTTCGGGTTCAGGTCCGGGTTCGGGATTTGCCCCGGATTCGGACCCGCGCTCTCGCTCGGCTGCGGTGCGCAGGATCCGCGGCCACGGCGGCGGACACCGACAGCAGCGCCGGGGAGCCGGAACGTGTGGTCGCGGGCCGTCGGGCAGGTCGTCCACCCGATCGGTGCGCGGACCGGCACCGGTTGACCACCAGGCCGCGAAGGACCCGCGAAGGACCCGGGCGGCGCCACCGGGTCGGAGGTTCAGGCTCCGTGGACGGTGGTGCCGCCCGCGGTCAGTTCGCGGACCCGGTCCTCGGGTGCGTCCTGGTCGGTCACGACGCAGTGCAGGGTGGAGGCGGGGGTGACGTGGGCGAGGGCGCTGCGGGTGAGCTTGGCGGCGTCGGCGACGGCGATGATGCGTCGGGAGGAGGCGATGGCGGCGCGTTTGACGGCGGCGTCGGCGAGGTCGTAGGCGGTCAGGCCGTCGGCGGCGGTCAGGCCGCAGCAGCCGATGACGGCGGTGTCGAAGCGCAGCGCTGCCAGCGATGCCTCGGTCAGGGGGCCGGTCAGGGCCAGTTCGCCGGGGCGCGGTTGGCCGCCGGGCAGGAGCAGGGTCAACTGCGGTGCGCCGGTGAGCTCGTTGGCGGCGTGCAGCGAGAGGGGCATGACGGTCAGGCGGCGGTCGCGGAGCGTGCGGGCGACTTCCAGGCAGGTGGTGCCGCTGTCGAGCACGACGGATTCGCCGTCGGCGATCAGGGCGCTCACCGCTGCGGCGATGCGCCGCTTGGCCGCCAGCCCTTCCTGCGCCCGCAGCGCGAAGGGGGGTTCCTGGCCGCGCAGGAGCAGGCCCCTGGCGCCGCCGCGGTAACGCTCCAGGACTCCCTGCTCGGCCAGACCTTCCAGGTCGCGGCGGATCGTCATCTCCGAGGCCCCGGTCAGGTCGGCCAGCTCGGCGACGCTCCGTTCGGCGC
The DNA here is from genome assembly GCF_056859195.1 of Streptomyces sp. NH27. Lineage (NCBI taxonomy): Bacteria > Bacillati > Actinomycetota > Actinomycetes > Kitasatosporales > Streptomycetaceae > Streptomyces > Streptomyces sp. NH27. Next base: position 25,636 of record NZ_JACEGK010000020.1, on the reverse strand, counting down.
CCTCGCGCAGCGCGTCGGCGATCTGTCTCAAGCGATCGGTACCGGCCATAGTCGAACTAAACACCATTCTTGATCTTATGGCTACGTTTCGAACACTATTGATGTTCCGTTTGTTCGAAGCTACGGTGTGTGAGCTCTTGCGTCCGATCTTCCGGGGGGACCCGTCTTGTCACCTGTACTGGCCGCCGCCGACGTCGCGCCCGCCCCTTCCGCGATCCGCTCGGTGTGGGGCTCACCGCTGTACCGCGGGGCGACCGTAGCGCTGTTCCTGTCCGGGATCGGGACCTCGGCCGCCACCCCGCAGATCACCCTGTTCCTCGTCGACGACCTGCACGTCTCGCTCACCACGGCGGGCCTCTACTACCTCACCAGCCTCACCGCCCCGGTCGCCGGCTACCTCATCGGCGCCCGCTCGGACCGCACCGGACGACGGCTCGGGCTGTTCCGGCTCGGTGCGGTGGCCGGGTTCGTCGGCTGGTGCGCCATGGCCTTGGCACACCAGGTGTGGATGCCGTTCGTGATCAGCGCCGTGGTCCTGGCCTTCGCCGGTAGCGCCGGGTCGCAGCTGTTCGCCGCGGTCCACGACGATCTACAGGCCACTGCCAGCCCGATCGGGGACGGGGTCGTCTCGGTCGTGCGCATGGCGCTGACGGCCGGGTGGATCGTGGGCCCGGTCGCGGGCTCGCTGCTGGCCACGGCGGCGGGCCCGCGCACGATGCTCATGGCCACCGCGGTGTGCACCCTGGCGCAGATCATCCCGATGGGCTTCGCGCGCGCCCGCTCGGCCCCACCAGCCGCGCAGGCCGCGGCCGCGCAGGCGGCGGACGGACCCCAGACGTCGGCCGGACGGCGCGTCGGGATACGGGACATGCTGCCCCTGCTGGCCTTCACCGGGCTGTACGTGCTCGTCTACGCGGGAGAGCCGATCAAGTACGGCTATCTGACGATCTACATGCACGACAACCTGCACCTGCCGACGGCGGTCAGCGGCGAGGTCATCGGCATCCAGCCGCTGGTCGAGCTGATCCTGATGCCGGTGGCCGTCGTCGTGGCCCGCCGGACCGGGATGATGCGCCTGATGGTCCTCGGCGCCGCCTTCGGCGTCGGCGCCAACCTGTGCTTCGCGCTGACCGTCGGCGCGGCCGGCATGTTCGCCGGCCAGGTCCTCATGGGCGGGGTGTGGGGAGTGTTCGCCGGCCTGGGCATCATCGTCGCCCAGCGCCTGCTGCCCCAGGCCGTCGCGACCGCCTCGGCCGTCTTCATGAGCTCGACCGCGATCGCCAGCGCGCTCGGCGGGCTGACCGGCAGCCTCGGCGTGCGCCTGCTGGGACTGCCCCATGTGTTCCTCGCACCGGCCGTGTTCGGCCTGATGGCGACCTTCGGCATCACCGTCATGAGCCGCTCCCGGCACGCCGTGGGCTGACGCCCGCCCCACTTGGAGGCATCCGGCATCGGCTCCCCTTGCGACCGCACGGCACGGCCGGCGCGGCATGTTGGCGGGAGGACGGCCCCGGCTGTGCGCTGCCGTGCCGTTCCGTCACCGGGAATGACACCCCACTCCCCCTGCTATGGTTCGCCGATGTCATCGATCAAGCAGTTCCAAGTCACCTTCGACTGCGCAGAACCTGAGCGTGTCGCTCGTTTCTGGTGCGAGGTGCTGGGGTACGTCGTACCGCCGCCACCGGAGGGGTTCGCGACCTGGGACGACTTCGACCGCTCGCTGCCGCCCGAGCGTCAGGGTGCGGCGTTTGCCTGCATCGACCCGTCAGGTGTGGGCCCGCGCATGTACTTCCAGCGCGTTCCCGAAGGCAAGGTCGCCAAGAATCGGCTGCATCTTGACGTGCGGGTGGGCACCGGGCTCGTGGGTGAGGAGCGCCTCTCCACGCTTGAGGCCGAGTGCGCACGACTGGTCGAACTCGGCGCGGTGCGCGTGCGACTCCTGCGTGCCGATGGCGTCAACGAGTCGTGCATCACGATGCAGGACATCGAGGGCAACGAGTTCTGTCTCGACTGAGCGTCCTCCGAGACGGCGCAGTGGGAGTGTCGTCGCGTGACTTGACGCCTCGCAGTGCACATGCCCGTGCTGCCCGGGCATTTACGGTCGGCGGTTCGCCCGGGCATGCGAGGGGTTGCGCACTCACGGGTCACCGCGGCCGGTCAGGCGTAGGTACACCAGCCCCGTGACCGGCTGGCCACCGCCCGATGGACGGTGGCCCCGCTGACTCATGCGCCGTGGTGAGCAGGCGCCTCCCGCACCTGCCTCACCTCGCTGCCGGGCCCCGCCGCTCCCGGGGCGCGGCGTCCGCGACGCAACGGAAGCCGATGTTCCCGGCGCTGCTGTCCGGGGTGTTGGAGCTTCGGGCGGCCACGCGATAGCGGAAGCAGTAGCTGTCGTGGCACAGGTACGAGCCGCCCCGCATCACCTTCCGTTCACCGCGGCGCGGTCCTGCGGGGTTGGTCCGCGCTCCGTCGACGTGCCAGGTGGGATGGAACCAGTCGGCGCACCACTCCCAGACGTTGCCGCAGGTGTTGTGGAGACCGAACCCGTTCGGCGGGTAGGCGTCGGCGGGGGCGATGCCCCGGTATCCGTCCGCGCCGGTGTCGTGGCCGGGGAACTCGCCCTGCCAGACGTTCATACGGTGGACGCCGCCCGGTTCCCGCTCGTCGCCCCACGGGTAGCGGGCCTGTACCAGGCCGCCGCGGGCCGCGTACTCCCACTCCGCTTCGGTGGGCAGCCGCTTGCCCGCCCACTTCGCGTAGGCGCGGGCGTCGCGCCAGGTGACATGGACCACGGGATGGTCCATGCGGTCGTCGATCTGCGAGCCGGGGCCTTCGGGCCGGCGCCAGTCGGCCGCCGGCACCTCGTGCCACCACGGTGTTCCGGGGACCGGACGTGTCCCGGCGTCGACGTCCGGCATGAGCCCGGCGAACACGAAGGAGGTGCCGAGGCGTTCGGCCACGCTCACCCATCCCGTTGCCTCGACGAACGCGGTGAAGTCCGCGTTCGTCACGGTCGTGACATCGATCCAGAACGGGGCGAGCGTCACGGTCCGCACCGGCCCTTCTCCGTCAGCCGGATACCCTTCGCCGCCGTCGGTGCCCATGAGGAACGCGCCGCCGGGCAACCGGACCATCCGGGTACGGTCCGGGGGCGCGCCGTCGGCGATTGCGGTCCCCGCCGCGTGCCGCGTCACCGGCGTCGAGGCCCGACCGGCGGCGCAGCAGTTCGGTAGGTCGGTCATGGGCGGGCGCCTTTCGGTGTGATGGGCAAGGAAGTGGGGCTGTCAGCGTTCCGGGGCCACCGGGACGCCGTCGGTACGGCTGCGCAACGCGGCCTCGACGATGCCGACGACTTCCAGCACCTCGGCCTGCGGAACGGTGGGTACACCGCAGCGGCAGGCGTCGACCAGGGCGGTGAGGAGGCCGGTCAGCATGGCAGGCCCGGCCTCGATGGCGAAGTCCCGTGTCCCGCCCGGGCCGCTGACGCGCCCGGTGGTCCACGGCGACCACTCCTGCGGGCCGGCGAGGGTCGCCGTCCTACCGTCGGGCCAGGTCAGCGTGACCGTTCCGCCCGCCGGTGCGTCGACCTGCACGCATCCCGGGCCGAGCGCGGCCACCGCGAGGTCCACCATGTGTACCCCGTACCAGGCCAGAACCGGATGCCCCGGCTGCGTGGGAAGCGGTCCCGTGAGATCGATGCGATCCACGCGGGTGGAGCCGAGGGCGTCCTGGAACGCCGGCACGAACCTCTTGGGCGAGCCGGCCAACGGCAGGCACCCGTGGGTGCGTGCCGCGGCCAGCATGGCTCGCGCGTCCGGCGTGGACAGCGCGAAGCGGGTGTCGACGTACACGGGTTTGCCGAGCGGCGCCAGCCGGGTGAAGTGGTCATGGTGGGTCCGGGCATCGACCGCCACCACGAGCAGGGCGTCGCAACCCTCGGCGACGTCCTCGGGGGTCGCATGGAACCGGACGCCGAGGTCGGCGACCTCGTGGGCGAACGCGTCGATCCGGTCGCGGCTGAGCGGAAAGTCCGCCGACGCCTCGCCCTTCCATGCGCTGACGATCGTCGCACCCGGCACGGCACCATGGACCCCGTCTCCGAACAGCCGTGTGAACGCGGCCGCGTGAGGGGAGTCCACCCCGATGAGTCCCAGCCGCAGCGGTCGGCCCGTCTCCCGGCCGGTCATCCCTTGACTCCGGTGGAGGCGATACCCGCGACGATGTGCCGCTGGAGAACGATGAAGATGACCAGGCAGGGCAGGAAGCTGACAAGCGCGGCAGCCATGATGCTCGGCGTCGACACCGTCGCGGTGTTGAGCGTGGCCAGTCCCACGGTCAGGGTGCGTGCCTGGTCGGTCTGACCGACGACCAGGGGCCACAGCAGGTCGTTCCAGTGCCACAGGAAGATGAAGATGGCGAGCGTGGCCAGGACCGGCCGGATGAGGGGCAGCACGATCTGCACGAACGTACGCCACTCCCCCGCGCCGTCGAGGCGCGCGGCGTCGAAGAGTTCGTCGGGCAGGTCGCGGACGAACTGCCGGATCAGGAAGACCGCCTGGGCGTTGGCGAGGCCAGGCGCGATCAGCCCCCACATCGTGTTCACACCACCCATGCGGGCGACGAAGATGAACGTGGGGATCAAGGTGGCCTGCATCGGCACCATGAGGGTCGCGACGATCGCCCAGAACACGGCGTTGCGCCCGGGGAATCGCTTGCGCACGAGCGCGTAGGCGGCCATGGACGCGGTCAACAGGATGACCACCACCGAGACGGTGGAGTAGACGAAGGAGTTGAGCACCCACCGCGGGAAGTTGCCGACATCGAAGATGCGGGTGATGTTGTCGAACGTCAGCGAGTGGGGCAGGGCGTTCGGCAGCGTCGGGACATCCGTGGGCGAGAGGGCGAGCACGACCATCGCGAGCAACGGCCCGACGGTGAACAGCGAGATGACGGCCAGCAGGAGGCTCGGGACGAGTTGGCGGCGCCGCGGGCTTCGGCGCCGCGCGCCCAGGGTGGTGGACGGAAAGGTCACGCGGTGTCCCTGCCTTCGACGAAGTAGCGCTGGATGAGGGAGAGGATCAGGACAATGGCGAACAGCACCATGCCGATCGCGGCCGCGTAGCCGAAGTCGAGGAACTTGAAGGCTTCGTCGTACAGGAAGTAGATGAGGCTGTAGCTGGCCCGGTCGGGGCCGCCGCCGGTCATCATGTAGATGGTGTCGAAGACCTGGAAGCCGACGATCGTCTCGATCACCAGGACGAAGAAGAGCACCGGCTTGAGCAGCGGCAACGTCACGTGCCAGAACGCCTGCCAGGTGTTCGCCCCGTCGATGCGGGCCGCTTCGTGCACCTCCGCGGGTTGTGCCTTCAGACCGGCGAGGAACACGAGCATCGAGTAGCCGAAGCCCTTCCACACCGAGACCAGCGCGAGGCACCCGAGGACCAGCAGGTGGTCCCCCGACAGGAAGGCGATCGGTCCGGCGCCCAGTTCGTGCAGGCCCTTGTTGATCGGTCCGTCGGGGGTGAACATCCAGGACCAGATGATGCCCGCCATCACGAACGAACTCAGGTAGGGCAGGAAGAGCAGGGCTCGGAACGTGCCGTTGAAACGCACCAGGCTGTTCAGCAGCATCGCGCCGGCCAGGGCGACAACGATGGTCAGGGGCACGAAGATGGCCACGTAGGTGCCCGTGACGGTGAGGCTCTGCCAGAAGTGCGGGTCGTCGAACAGCCGCTGGTAGTTCTGGGTGCCGAGCCACGTCACGTCACCGTTGAGCCGGTACCGCGTCAGGCTCAACGCGGCGGCGCCTGCGATGGGGAGGAATTTGAACAGGCCGAAGATGACGAGCGTCGGCATCACGAACAGCAAGCCGACCATGGCTTCGCCGCGCCGCCGGCGGCGGATGTCACGGTTGTCGGGGCGGTTCTTCGCCGTCCCAGGACGCGGCACGGTTCGCCCGTCGGCGGCGGTTCTCAGGGTCATGTGTACAGGCATGGCAGCCAATCGGCGTGGCGGAGACGGGTCGGGAGCAGTGCGGCGTCGCCGGAGACGACGGCGGCGTTGATCGCCGGTCGGGTCAGGAACGGGAGAGCAGGTCCCGGGCTTCCTTCGCGGCCTTGTCGAGCGCTTCCTGCGGCGACAGGTTCCCGCCGAGCGCGGCTTGGATATAGGGCGCGAGCGTCGACATCACCTGGCGGGCAGCGGGTGACGGCTCGCCGGGATCGGCGTAGCGGAGCGCGGCCTTCATCATGGCGAAGTCGGGGCCGGCACCGGGCGCCTTGACGTCGGTGCGGGTCGGGAAGCTTTCGGCAACGGCGTCGAGCGATGTCTGGACCGTGGCGGAGGTCAGGTAGGACAGCACCTCGTAGGCGGCCTTGCGGTTGCTGTTCTTGTTGACCGAGGTCAGGGAGAGCAGACCGGGGTTGCCGTAGCCCGCGCGCACCGCGCCCTGGAGCGGGAGGCCGAGGGAGACGTTGTCCTTTCCGAGGGCGGCGCGCATCTGCTGGACTTCGGGCAGCGAGCTGTTCGTGCGCATGGCCACCTTTCCCGCCGCGATGGGGGCGCCGTCGATCGCGGGTCCCGCGGTGGCGGCGTTGGCGGGCAGTCCGCCCTGCTTCTTCAGGTCGACCAGGAACTGCAGCGCCGAGACGCCGGCGGCGGAGTCGAACGCGATGTCCTTGCCGTCATGGCTGAAGACGGTGCCGCCCGCCTGCCACAGCAAGGGATAGAAGGACAGGTTGAGTGTCTGCTCCGTACTTCCCGCGTAGTCCATGATCGCTATGCCCTTGCCGGCGAGCACGGGTGCGTCCTTCAACACGTCGGCCCACGTCTTCGGCAGCGCCAGACCGGCCGCTGTGAAGATCTTCGTGTTGTAGGCGGTGGCGTTGGCGTTCTGGAACAGCGGTACCCCGTAGAGCTTGCCGTCGAAGCTCGCGGCCTTGAGGGTCCCGGCGAGGAACTCCTTGCGCTCGCCTGCCACGGCGTCGTCCACGGGCAGCAGTCCCCCCACCTCGTGGTAGGTCGCGGCCTGGTCGGGCGTGATCAGCACGATGTCGGGGCCGGTGCCGGCCGCGAGCGCCGCGGAGATCTGAGCGTCCCTCTTGTCGAAGGTCTGCAGTTCGATCTTGAGGTTGATATCGGGATGGGCCTTCTCGAAGTCGGCCTCGGTCTTGTCCCAGTACTTCTTGCTCGCCGCCTGGTCCTTGATGACGGGATACATCCAGACGGTCACGCTCGCCTTGCCGTCTCCGCCGCCGGAGGCGGAGCAGGCGGTGAACGCCATCGTGGCCGCGGCGGCCAGGGCCGCGTAGCGGAGCGGTCGACGGTTCATGTCGGTTCTCTCTCTCGTGGTCTTTCGGCGGCCCTGCGGGTACCCGGCGCCCTCCGAGACACCGGGGTCGGAGCGTCCGGGGTGCCCGGTCAGCGGCCGATCCGGGCCGGATCTGCGGCCGGGTCTGCGGCCGGGTCGGGGAGGTTCCCCGCCGCCGCGGTGAGGGTCGCGACCACGTCCCGGTGGCGGGCCAGCAGCGGGTCGCCGGTCAGTAGCGGGTCGTCGCAACGGCGCATCCAGCCGAGCAGTGCGGCGGCCAGCCGGCCCAGGGTGTCCACGAGCCGCGGGTCGTCGGCACGGTTGTCCGTCTCGTACGGGTCGTGCACGAGGTCGTACAGTTCCAGCGGCGGACTCGATGCGATGGTGGTGCCGTTGAGATCGGCGGGCAGGCTTCGGTGCACCCAGGACTGCGTGGGGTCCATCGCACGTGGTGCGTTGGCGAAGTTGACGACGAGCTTGTGCGTCTCCGAGCGCACCGAACGCTTCGGGTCGTAGTAGATGTGGTGGCTGAGCTGACCGAAGGTGTGGTCGCGTGCGGCCCGATCATGTTCCACCAGCGGTACGAGGCTGCTGCCTTCGACGCCGAAGGGCTGCGGTAGGCCGGCCAGTTCGAAGAGTGTCGGCAGCAGGTCGACATGGCTGACCATCGGTGCGACGCGCCGTCCCACCCACTTGTCCCGGCGCGGCACCCGCACCATGAGGGCCACTTCCAGACCGGGGTCGTACAGGGTGCACTTGGCCCGCGGCAGTGCGAGGCCATGGTCGGTGGTGAAGACGACGACCGTCTCGTCCCTCAGCCCGAGGTCGTCGAGATGGGCCAGGATTCGGCCGACCCCTTCGTCCATGTGCCTTACAGCGCCCTGGAGTTCGGCGATCTCCCGGCGAGCGCCGACGTCGTCGCGCAGGTACGGCGGGACGGTGTGGCCGCGCGAGCTGTCGGGCCGCACGGCGTCGCCGAGGAACCCCATCACGCCGGGCGGGTCGTTCTTCGACGGCGTGCGGTGCGGCTCGTGGAAGCCGACCTGGACGTAGAACGGTGAGCCCGAGGCCGATGCCCGGTTCAGCGCCTCGGTGGCCCGCCGCACGACCACGTCACGGTCGCCACCGCTGCGGACCCGGTCGAAACCGAGGCGCGCGGCCACGACGTCGTCCGGCAGCACCCTGGATTCGTGGTGGACCCCGACGAGTTCCGTTCGGTACCCGACCGCGCTCAGGCGGTGTGCGAGGTGGGTGTCCGGTGCGCGCAGGTCCCAGCCGAAGGGGTCGTGGGTCAGGCCCAGCACTCCGTTGGTCTGCGGGTAGGTGCCGGTGAAGAGGGACGCGCGGGCGGGGCTGCAGTGGGGCGCTGTGGCGAACGCCGCCTCGAAGACGGCCGACTCCGCGGCCAGTTGGTCGAGAAAGGGGGTCACCACCGTGGGGACCGCATAGGCGCCGAGGAATCGGCCCAGGTCGTGGCAGTGGATGATCAGGATGTTGGGTGTCACCGGTCCGGTCATCCCATCCGCTCCAGATCCGTGCGGGTGAGCGCGTGGTGCAGCGGCTGTCCGGCGAGGTGCCGGCGGATCTCCTCGACGACGATCCACCCGGCCCGGCGCCGTGAATCGGCGCTGGCTCCCCCCACGTGCGGGGTGAGCAGAACATTGGGCAGGGCGCGCCATCGGTCGTCCTGCGGAAGCGGCTCGATGTCGAACACGTCGAGCGCCGCGTCGATCCGGCCCGAGGCGACGGCCGCGAACAACGCGTCCATGTCGACGATCGAGGGCCGGGCCGTGTTGACGAGCAGGCCGCCGTCCCGGATCGCGGCAATCTGCGCGGCGCCGATCATGCCACGCGTCTGTTCGGTGTCCGGTGCGTGCACCGCGACGACGTCGCACCAGGCCAGCAGTTCGGTCAGGCTGCCGCCACCCAGCGGCGCCAGCGGATCGGGCGCGGCGAGGTACGGGTCGTGGATCCGGACCTCGGCGCCGAGAGCTTGACAGGCCCGGACGTACGCCCGCCCGGTACGTGAGGCACCGATCACAGCGATGCGCGCACCGGAGATCTCACGGGCGCGCTCGATCCCACGGGCGGCCTGCCAGCTCGACCCGGTGCGCAGTGCGTGGTCGAGGCGATGGGTGCGCCGCAGCAACGAGAGCGTGAAAGCGAGCGAGAGTTCGGCGACGGAAGGCGCCATCGCGGCGCCGGCCTGGGAGATCGGCACACCGGTCTGCCAGAAGTCCTCACTCACCAGGGCCCGTACGGAGGAGGCCGCGTGCATCACGAGGCGCAGTTGTGGGGCAAGGGCCAGCCGGGCGGCGTCCAGCCGCGGAAAGCCCCACGCCGTGACGAAGATCTGCGCGTCGGCTGTGACCTGGCGAAATGCCTCCGGCTCCCGTAGCGCGCTCGGCTCGGCCTCGACGACGTCGCCGAGTTGCTCCAGGGCTTCGCGGGTCTCGGCGGGGAAGAGCGCGTCCGCTTCGGCGGCCGGGACGCTCAGCAGGATGCGGGGGGAGGTGTGCGGGGGGCCGAGGGCTCCCCTGCCGGCTCCGAACTGACGGTTCATGTCGGCGAAGCTAGCCAGGGGCACTCACTTCTGTCAATGACCGAATAAATTAAGGTACGGTTTCCTTGCCATTGAGGAGGCCGCCCATGTCACCTGGTCCGAAGGACCCGCCCGCGATGAAGACCCGCGCCGGAAGCAAGGCCCTGATCCGCGAGATCAACGAGGCACTCGTCCTCGATGTCGTCCGCACGCACCGGCCGGTGTCCAGGGCGAGGATCGCCACCGAGACCGGTCTGAGCCCGGCGACCGTCACGGGGATCACGGCCAAGTTCGTGCAGGCCGGGGTGCTCACCGAGACGGATGTCGCGCGCAGCACCGGTGGCCGGCCGGCCCGCCTGCTGGACCTGGGCCGCGATGCCGTGCTCGCCGCAGGGGTCCGCCTGTCGAGCTCCGAGGCGTTCGTGCAGCTGGTGAACCTTCGCGGTGAAGTGGTCGCCTCGCATCAGGAGCCGCTCGGCTCCGCCTCGCCGCATGAGGTGGGCGAGGGCGTCGCCCGGGCAGTGCGCGCCGCAACGGCCGGCACGACATCGGCGACGCTCATCGGAGTGGGTGTGGCCATCTCGGGCGTGATCGACCACACGGGCGGGGAGGTGCGGCACAGTGGCTCGCTCGGTTGGGAGCACGTGCCGTTCCAGGAGCAGTTGGCCGCGTTGTTGCACACCCCTGTCGTCATCGACAGCTACGCCAACTGCGTCGCGTCGGAACTCCTGCTCTTCGACGGCCGACTGGCAGGACGCGATCTGCTGGTGTTCAGCGTCGGGGCGAGCTTAGGAGCCACCGTGGTGATGCAGGGCCGTATCCACCGAGGTCTCAGCGGCGCGGCCGGCGGCTTCGCCCACTCACAGGTCGGCGCGGGCGCCCAACGCCCCTGTCACTGCGGGGCGTTGGACTGCCTCGAGACATGGTCGAGCCACTGGGGAATCGAGCGTGAACGCGAACGGCTCGGCCTCGGCGGCTCGGCTGACGACGACGTGGTCGGCCAGGCCGCCGACCGGCTCGGCGTCTCCATGGCGAACGCCGCCAAGTTGCTCGGACCCGAACGCGTGGTGGTCGCGTTCACACCGGAGATGAACATGTCGGCGTTCACGACCCGCGTGGAGGAGGAGTTCCGTCGCCAGTACCGGCATGAGAACACCCCTTCCCCGGATCTGGAACTGACCGCGACCGACCCCTCCACCCATGCTCGCGGCGCCGCGTACACGGTTCTCGCGCGAATGTTCACCACCGACACCACCGAGTACGTGTGACCGAGTACGTGTGACGGTCCGCAGGTCCACCTCGCCGGCCGGCCGGTTCCGCCGGCGGGGGCACGTACGTACCCCTGCCCGGCGGGGGCACCTACCCGTACCCGCGAGAACGTCCCGCGTGCCCTTCCGCTTCTTGTCGCGCGCCGTCGACGCCGTCTAGACAGAGAACCAGTTGGACGGGCAGCCGGCTGGCCGGACAGCCGGCTCGCGACGTGAAGTACCGAAGGAGTGAGTACGTGCAGGAGCGGAAGCAGGACGTGAGCGCTACGCAGCGGCCGGGAGGCGCGCTGCGCAGGCCCACCGCACTGCCGCGTCCCGATGGCCTCGGGATGCCGGCCGCCTTCGCCGGGCAACTGCCGGGCGGATACTCACCGGCGTCCGTCATGGCGTTGCAGCGTTCGGTCGGCAACGCCACGGTCGCCCGCATGCTGGAGGCGCCGCAGCACGTTCACGGGTCGTCCTGCGGTCATCGCGAGGCCCCACCGGAGGAGGGCCCGGTGCAGCGCCGAACGGCGGCGCACGACGTGCTGAGCCGTCCCGGCCGGCCGCTGCCCGCACCGGAACTGCACGACATGCAGGCGCGGTTCGGCGGCGCCGACTTCAGCGATGTACGCATTCACAACGACGCCGCCGCGAAGCAGTCCGCGCAGCAACTCGGGGCGCGCGCCTACACCTCCGGCAGCCATATCGTCATCGGCGAGGGCGGCGGCGACCGTCACACGCTCGCCCATGAGCTCACGCACGTCCTCCAGCAGCGGCAGGGCCCCGTCTCGGGTACGGACAACGGCAGCGGGCTGAAGGTCTCCGACCCGTCCGACCGGTACGAGGTCGCCGCGGAGGAGAACGCCCGGCGAGTCATGTCCGGGGGCGCGCCTGCCACCCCTGCCGCCCCTGCGACCGAACGGACAGCAGCCCAGCGGGCGGTGGCCGACGCGGGGTCCGCGCACACCGTGCAACGCCGCAAACCGTCGGCCGACGCACCCACGGAGCACTACGCGGCCACGGCGCAGGATCACCCCGAATGGCCCGTGTTCCAGAAGATGATGAAGGCGGGCGGGTTCCAGGCAGACGTGATCGAGAGCGCCTGGCAGCTTCTGCTGGGCGGGATCGCCGAGCAGGAGGGCCTGAACCGGCAATCCGCGGACGAGTCGATCGACTCCGCGGAGCGGCGCAGGATCCGGGGCTCGAACACGTGGTACCGGGAGCTCGTCAACCTCGTGGGCGAGCACCTGCGGATCACCACACCCACGTTGGCGCTCTGGTCGGGCGGTTTCGACGTGAGCGTCTACGCACACGGCAAGGGCCACACCTCGCTGGAGTTCACCCGGCTCGGGAAGGTCGTGGACCAGCTGGAGCTGCACGCCAACTGGAAGCTCCAGGCACCTTTGTGGAACGTCCTCTCCACCGCGTTCGTCGAGCGCGCGACCGGCCCCGTCCACGTGTTCCTGCGGGCCTACAATCCCGACAGCGTCCTGATCGCGCAGGAGATCCCCCAACTGCGCATGATCCAGCGGCTCAATCCCGCCGTGACCCTCATGTGGCACCCGCTCTACACCACGCCCGACGGCAAGATCAAGGAGATCTCCGAGCGGTTGCAGCTCACCGACAACGCGGAATACAAGAGCCGCGACAAGTGCGTGGGCGTGATGTACCACTACCTGATGCGCTTCCACGACGAGACCAACAGCAAGGCGTCGATGGCCTACGGGGAGATGAACGAACTCCTCGCGAAGAACGTCAACCCGAAGGCGGAAGCCGTCTAGCCGATCAATTCCAAGGAGCCGGCGCCCGCTGGTAGGGCGGTTCCGTTCCTGGCGGATCGGCCTGCGGGAGTGTGGCCATTGATCCTGGGCGCGGATCACGGTCGTACGGTGCGGGGGCCGACGTCACGGGGCAGGCTGAGACGGTCCGGCAGGCGTCGAACGGCGCCTGCCACCCGTATGAGTTCGAGCTCTCCATCGACAACTGACGGGGCGTGGGCCGGGTCCCGGGACGGAGCGCCGTCGAGGACCCAACCCCGGATTCCGTGACACCGTCGGACCCACAAAGCCGATGACCGGCACACTGTGGTCGCGCGCATGCAAGAGTGCGCAGAGTCATGGCATGCGGGGGGCCGAGATGATCTCTCGCTGCCGTAAAAGGGTAGAACGAGCATTGAGTTCATCGGGAGGTTCGATGCGGCTGGCGATGACGTGCCCGACCGTGGTTCGCGGGCAGATCGAGGTGCGGACGGAGGAGATCGAGGCGGACCTGCGCGCACGGCATCCGGATCAGCCCAAGCTCCCGGTGTGGCTGCGGATGCTGCGCAGCACCGGCATTGCATCCCGCACCTGGGCGTTGTCCCTGGAGGAGACGGCCGCCCTGTCCGGCGCCGGTCCCCGCGCGCGCAGCGCGTTCAGGGCCTCGGCGGATCTGGCCGAGCAGGCGGCCCGATCGGCACTGGCGGCCGGCGGCCTGGCCGCCGAGGATGTGGACTGCGTGGTCACCACGCACACCACGTCCTGGACCGTGCCCGGGCTCGACCTGGAGTTGATGCGTCGCCTCGGCCTGCGGCCGGATGTGAGCAGGCTGCCGTTGGCGACGCTGGCCTGCGCCGGCGGCGCGCACGCGCTGCTCCAGGCCGCGCGTTCTGTACAGGCCCGGCCTCGAAGCCGGGTTCTGGTGGTGGCCGCGGAAACGCTGAGCACCCTCTATCACCCGCAGGAAGCCACCCTGTCCTCGGTCCTCTACGGCGGTCTGTTCGCGGACTCCGGGGCGGCCACGGTGGTCGGGGCGGAGGAGACCCTCGCCCCCGCACTGCGGGAGGCGGGCGGGCTCGTCGGCGAGTGGGACGGCTGGGAGTTCGTGCTGCCCGACAGTCAGGACCACTACAAGGGCCGGCTGGACGCCGACGGGCTCTTCTTCGACTCGGGCCGGGCGGCTCCGAAAGCGGCGGCAGAGGTCCTGCCGTACCTCACCGGATGGCTCGGCGCGCGGCCGGTGGACTGGGCGGTCGTACATCCAGGGGGCCCCGGGATCATCACCGACACGATCTCCGCGCTCGGACTGCCAGCAGCGGCCGGCCGGCACTCCGCGGCGTCCCTGTCCGGCGGGAATCTGGGCGGGGCAGCCGTCCTGGACGTGCTCCGCCAGACCCTGACCGCGGGAACACCCGGCGGCGCGGTCACGATGGTGGCCTTCGGCCCCGGATTCACCGCGACCGCCCTCTACAGTCCGGAGGTCACGGTGTATCCGATTCCCCGTCCTCACCCGGCGGTACCGGAGCAGCACCTGGACGCAGCGCGGGCAGTCGGGGTCTGACGGACCCGGCCGGCCCCCGCACGCCATCCGCGGATCGGGGGGACGGCGTCAGGCGCCGCCGGCAGCCAGCAACCGGCAACCGGCAGGGCCGCCCCTCGCCGACGGGGACGGGCGGCCCTGCTGTGCGTCCTCAGCGCGGCCGTGGTCGCTGGTGCGGGGGCGCGCCGTCAGGGGGTGATGGTGATGACGGCCCGGTCGCCCGCTCCTGCGGTGGCGGTGACCGTGAAGATCCCTGTCGCCGCGTTGTAGTTGACGGCGCCGACCCTTCCGGCGGTGGCAGTGGCGGTGGGCTTGCGGGGCGCGTGGCCGTGCAGGGTGACCGGCGCCTCGCCCGCGGCGAAGGCGACCGTGGTGTGGACGCTTCCGTCGTCGTCGAGGTTCTTGATGCGTTTGTCGCCGTGCGCGACGAACTTCCCCGAGTCGCCGAGGAACGCGATCCCGGAACGGCCGACCGGGGCGAGGACCCAGTACGTTCCGCTGGTGACGGTGGCGTGGACGCTGCCGCCGGCGGCGATGAGGGCGCCGGTGCCGGCGTAGTAGTCGTAGGCGTACGCCGGTCCGTTCATGCCGAGTTCGGCCAGGGTGAAGGACGCGGCCTGGACCGGGCCGGGGGGAATGGTGCCGGGGGTGACACCGAGCCAGTCGATGTTGCCGCCGCTCGCGCCGGTGGCGGTCGCGCGCACGGTGTTGGTGCCCGCGGCCAGGGTGACACTCAGCCCGACGACGCTCCACGTCGTCCACCACCCGGTCGAGGGGAACGAAAGTGCCTGTGTCGTACCGCCGTTGACCGCGATCGCCAGTGGACGGTCGGTGAACGAGGCGTTGGCGTAACGGAATTGGAGGGTGTAGGTGCCCGCCGAGGGCGCCTGTACGGTCCATTGGACGTAGTCGCCGCTGTCGTGCTGGTAGTCGGCGTAGCCGCTGAGGAATCTTTGCAGATATTCCTATGCAGACGACTCTCTGCAAGATGCGGTACCGCCATGCCCGACGAAACCGAACGCACGTCAGAGCCCACCAAGTCCACCCGGCGGATCGATGCCCGCAGCCTGCGGGGGCTGGCCCACCCGCTGCGGATGAACATCTTCGAACTGCTCAGCCTGGACGGTCCCGCCACCGCCACCGGTCTCGCCGAACGCCTCGGGGAGAACACCGGCACGATCAGCTGGCACCTGCGCCACCTCGCCGAGCACGGCTTCATCGAGGAGGAGATCGGCCGGGGCACCAAACGAGAGCGCTGGTGGCGAAGGGTCGATGTCGCCACCACGCTGAGCATCAACGACTTCCACGACGATCCCGACACCCGGGGTGCGTTGTCGGTCTACCTCCACGAACTGGTGCAGCGCTACTTCAGCCGGGTGGTCAACTACGTCAGCGAGGACTGGGACGACGAGTGGCGCGACGCCGGCACGCTGTCGGACCTCAGCGACCTGCGGATGACACCGGGTCAACTGAAGGCGCTCAACGCGGAGTTGATGGCCGTCATCGCCCGCCATACCCCCGACCCGAACGCGGCGCCCGCCCCGGACGCGCTCCCCGTCGTGGTTCAGCTCCAGTCCTTCCCGCGGAAGAAGCGCGGCACCGCATGAGCGGGGCCGTACGCGGTAGCCTCCTTCGCCGCCACCGCGACTTCCGCCTGCTGTGGTGCAGCGAGTCCGCCGGCAAGTTCGGCGCGTCCCTCACCGGGGTGGCGACGCCACTGGTCGCCGTCTCCACGCTGCACGCCAGCACGTTCGAGGTCGGGATGCTCACCGCGGCCGCCTGGCTGCCCTGGCTCCTCATCGGTCTCCCCGTCGGCGTCTGGGTGGACCGGCTGCGGCGCAGGCCGATCATGCTGATCGCCGCCGCCGTCTCCATCCCCCCTTCGCCGGCGTCCCGATCGCCGCACGGTTCGGCTGGTTGAGTGTCGGACTGCTGCTGGCCGTCGCCCTGCTGACGGGCACGGCCGCGGTCTTCTTCCAGACCGCCTACACCGCGTATCTCCCCAGCATCCTGGAACCCGTCGACCAGCCCGAGGGGAACGCCAAACTGCAGGGCAGCGCATCGGCCGCCCAGATCGCCGGGCTCGGCTCCGGTGGCCTGATCGCACAGGCAGCGGGTGCCGTGAACGGCATGTTCGTCAATGCCGCGACCTTCCTCATCTCGTTCCTGTGCCTGTCGGGCATCCGACACCGCGAGTCACGGGTGACCGGACCCGAACGTCGCCCCAGTGCGCTGGTCAGCGAGGTCGGCGAGGGTCTGCGACTGGTCGCGGGCGACCCCTGGCTCCGCACGTTGACGGTCTTCGGGGCCACCAGCAACCTGGCCCTGATGGGATATCAGTCGATCCAGGTGGTCTTCCTGGTCCGCAGCGTCGGCCTGACCGCGGGGATCGTCGGCGGGCTCATCGCGGTCGCCGGCGCCGGCGGCGTCGTCGGGGCCTTCGTCGCACGCAGGGTCGCGAGCCGGATCGGCACGGCCCGCGCGCTGCTGCTGTTCGAACTCGGCCTGCCCACGCTGGCACTGCTCATCCCGCTGACCGTCGGCGGAGCCGGAGTCCTGCTGTACCTGGCAGGCGGTTGCTCTGTGTCCGCGGGCGTCGTGGCCGGCAACGTCATCAAGGCGAGCTTCCAGCAGCGATACTGCCCGCCGGATCTCCTCGGCCGCCTCACCGCGAGCGCCGCGTTCCTCAGCTACGGGACGATCCCGCTCGGAGCGCTGCTCGGCGGCATGCTCGGAAGCGTGTTCGCGCTGCGCACCGCCATGGTCGTCACGACGGCGGGGGTGCCGCTCGCCGCGCTGATCCTGGTCTTCTCGCCGATTCGGCGATGCCGCGACTTTCCGACGTCACGGCGACCGACCGCCGCTCCCGAAGCCGTGCCGGCCCCGGAGGGCGAGTTGTTCCGGGCGTGAGGTCCACGCCCGCGGTACGCACCGCCGGCTGCGGTGGAGCGAATCCCTGACCGTGGCGCAGCGAGTCCTCGGGCGTGGTGGGGCGAGTCCTCGGGCGGGGGCGGTGGGAGAGGCTCTAAGGTTCAGGGCAAAGCATCGCTGTTTCACCTAGCCGGAGACGGGGGACCCATGTCGGTGCCATGGAGCGGTCAGGGCCTTCCGCCTGCCGCGGCGGAGCGGCTGGCCTCGGCCGGGGGCAGCGGGACCTGGACGTCCGCGCTGTCCACCGGGGAGTTCGCGGCGATCCGCTCGGTCGGCTTCGAGCCGGTCGGTCAGGTGATGGGATCGGCGGTCTTCCACATCGGGCGCAGCGGCAGGTACTGGGGCTATCACGACTGCCAGTTCGCCGGCGCCCGCTACGGCCAGATCTTCGGCTCGACGAGCGGCGCCGAGGTCGCCCTGTCGGGGAGCGGCGCCCCGTCGCAGGCGCTGGTCGGCGTGTTCGAGCAGGCCCGGCGCGCCGCGCTCGGCCGGATGTCCGCGGAGTGCGGGGCGCTCGGGGGCGACGGCGTGGTGGCCGCCGCGCTGACCATGGCCCCGTTCATCGGCCAGGCCAACTGCCTGGAGTTCAAGGTGATCGGCACCGCGGTGCGGGCGCAGGGCACCGAACACGTCGCGCAACCGTTCACCTCGCATCTGGACGGGCAGGGTTTCGCGAAGCTGCTCGGCGCCGGCTGGGTGCCGGTCGAGTTGCTGGTGGGCATGTCGATCGGGGTCCGGCACGACGACTACCGGACCGCCTCGCAGTCGTACTCCTGGAGCAACATGGAGGTCACCGGCTGGAGCGACCTGGTCCACGCGGTCCGCTCCGACGCCCGGCAGCAACTCAGGGCGCAGAGCGCCAGGCGGGGCGGCGACGGGGTCATCATGGCGGACAGCGAACTGCGCGTGTGGGCGGAGAGTTGTCTGCGGACCGGCCGATCCGATCAGGAGGACCACGTCGCGGAGGCGACGATGATCGGCACCACCGTCGCACGGTTCGAGGCCCGGCAGTCGCCGCCGCGGACGCTGTCGGTGATGCCGCTGGGCGACCGCGGGGTCAAGCTGCGCCGGCGGCTGGCAACGGTGGCGTCCAGTCCCTACGCGGATCGCGCGGAGTATCGGCGGCTGGTCCAGGAGATCAGCGAGCTCGACGACTAGCACCAGCACGGCTGGAACGGCTGGAACACCCGGAACGGCCGGCGCGACCACAACAGCCAGAACGACGACAACGACCACAACGACCAGCCGGCCACGGAGCCGCGACCTTCCCTGATGGCTTTCGAATCGCACGATCGCACGGTTGACGAGAGGCACGTACATGACGAACGAACAGCCGAGCTCCGAAGGCGTTCCCGCGGACGCGATGCGTCGGTTGTCCGAACTGGCGCCCGGCCGCGCCGGGTCGATCTTCACCAGCGACCTGTCGGTGAACGAGTTCCTGCTCGTACGGGAGGCGGGCTTCAAGCCGATCGGCCTGGTGCTCGGCAGCTCGATCTACCACGTCGGTATCCAACTCGGCCGCTGGGGCAAGAACCAGGAGCTGGACACCCTGAGCCAAGCGATGTACCACGCCCGGGAGTTGGCCATGACCCGGATGGAGGCGGAGGCAGCGGCGCTGGGCGCGGACGGCATCGTCGGGGTCCGGCTGACGGTGGAGGCACGGGAGTTCGGCAAGGACGTCGCGGAGTTCATCGCGATCGGCACCGCCGTCAAGGGTGACAACGCGCCTCCCGGCGGGGGCACCTGGCGCAACAACAAGGGGCAGCCGTTCACCTCGGACCTGTCCGGGCAGGACTTCTGGACGCTGATCCGGGCCGGCTACGCTCCGCTCGGCATGGTGATGGGCACTTGCGTCTACCACATCGCGCACCAGAAGATGGGCTCGGTGATGTCGAACATGGGCCGGAACGTGGAGATCGAGCAGTTCACGCAAGCGCTCTACGACGCCCGGGAGTTGGCCATGGCCCGGATGCAGGCGGAAGCGGAGGCCCTCCAGGCGGAAGGGGTGGTCGGGGTGCAGCTCAACGCGCACAACCACCGATGGGGCGGCCACACCACGGAGTTCTTCTCGATCGGCACGGCGGTGCGGCCGCTGCGGCCCGACCACGAGATCGAACGGCCCACCATGGTGCTCAGCCTCGACGGGTGACAGGCTCGGTATCCGCTGGACAGGACGACTTCACGAGCATGGGGAAACGATGAGCGAGCAGGACCCGTTCCCGGGTCGGGCGGGGAACGACGGCAGGCAGCACGACGGCGGGGAGCCGGCTCCCGGCGCGTCGATCGACATGGTGGCCGCCGCGCTGCGCCGCGACTCAGCGGACCTGGAGCTCTACGCCAAGGTGTTGACCGAGTCGCTGGCGGACGCCCTGCCGGTCGGCTCGGTGACGTCCGAGCGCAAGCGCAGCATGAGCGACCGGCTCGCGGGGCGCGAGGGCCGCGTGGAGAGGCTCGAAGTCTCCCTGGACGACCGGCGGCTGGTCCTGACCCTGGTGCACGGGCGGCCGCAGGGCGAGGTGGCCACGGTGGTGCGCGGTGTGGTGCTGTCACGGACGCCGGTGGCCCTGGACGTGTGGGCGGCCGAACTGGCCACGGCACTGGCGCAGCGGGCGCAGGCCGATGCCCGCGCCCGCGCCGCCCTCGAAAAGCTGGTCCTGGGCGACGAGCAGCGGCCGTAGCTGCTTCAGCGCTCCGCACACGGCCGGCCGTCGGTCCCGCCGACCGATCTCGCCGAGGCCGAACAAGCCCGATTCGCCCTGGACGACGACCAGCGCCATCACCTGGTCCCCCGTCCTGGACGGGCAGGATCTCCACGTCGGTGATCTTCACGCCGAACCCGGAGCGAGTCGAAGGCGACGTGCCGTACGGTGCCGTTGCGTTCCGGGGCCGCCAGGTATCCCCGGTCGCGGACGTAGGTGTGGCCGCCCCAGAAGTTCACCCCGCCGATCTGGGCGATCGCCAGCCGGACTCCCTGGTGCCAACGGTGGTCGCGGGGCCGGAAGCCTGTGACGGTGCTGCCCGCGGCGGTCCGCAGCGGATGGAGGTACGGCCCCGGCGAGCTCCAGCCGTCGGGCGGCTCGCCGTAGACATAGGTCAGCACCACGACGCCGTCGCGGTCGATCTCGATCCGGTGGCCGGCCGTGTGGCGCAGCGCGAATCCGGTCATGCCTCCCCCCACCAGGACCGGTGGAACGGGTCTTCGGGCGTGATGGTGCCCCGCTCCACGCGTCGGCCGGTCAGCGCGGACTTGTACAGCGCGGTCACGAACTCCGTCGTGCGCCGCGCGTCGAGGGCGGTGTGCTCCGGCGGCTCGCCGCGGCGCATCCGCGCCACGAGCCCGGCCAGTTGAGGTGTCTGGTGCGCGGGCACGTCGGCGTCGATCGTCGCCCAGCCGGCAGCGGTCGGCGGCAGATCCGGCGCCGGGGTGAAGGTCCAGTGGTCGTTGGTGTACTCGTACAGGTGGCGTAGCTCGACGCTGGCCCGCCGGCAGTCCAGCCGGAGGTAGGACTCCTGGCTCGCCGACACCACGCTGTTCACGATCGACGCCTGCGCACCCGACGCGAAGCCCACGTGCGCCAGCGACACGTCCTCGGTCTCGATGTCCCGGTCGACGGTCGCGATCCGCGCGTTCACCTCCTGCCAGTCCGGCATCAGCCACAGCAGCAGGTCCATCGCATGGATGCCCTGGGTGACCGTGGCGCCGCCGAGTTCGGTGGAGCGTCTGCCCCGCCAGGGGACCGAGTAGTACTCCGCGCCCCGGTACCAGGTGGTCTGGCACAGGGCCAGGAGCGGTGCCCCCAGATCACCGCTCCGGAGCAGGTCGTGCACGCGTGTCGCGCCCGATCCCGCGCGCCACTGGAACACCGGCGCGCAGTACCCGCCGGTCTCGCGCTCGGCCGCGATGATCCGGTCGTGGTCGGCGAGCGACCCGGCCAACGGCTTCTCGCAGTACACCCAGGCGCCCGCCCGGAGCGCGGCGAGCGTCTGCTCGGCATGCGCGAACGAGGGCGTGCAGATCAGCACGAGGTCGGGGGACTCGGCGGCCAGCAACTCCCCGACATCCTCGTAGCTGACCGGGATGTCGTGGTCGGCGGCGAACTTCGCCGCTCGGGCGGGGTCGGTGTCCGCGACGGCGACCAACTCCAACTCACCGTCCAGCGCTCGCACCGCAGGGACGTGCGCGTCCCCGGCGATGCCGCCGGCTCCCGGAATCGCCGTCCGGTATGGCTGCCGCATGCACCCCTCCTGGGCTGTCGTCTCCCCCGTGGTCCCGACTTGTCTACCGCACGCCGGGCAGAATTTAAAGCGTTAAGTTGGCGCCAATCGGAGCTCCCGCCCGAGTTTCCCGGGCCAAACTGCCCCTTCTCTTGACACCTTAACGCGTCATCTCTAGCGTCTCGGCCAGCCTTCCCCCAGGGACGAGGGGAGGCACTTCGAGGAGGTCCTCACGCACCTCGGTCCAGGCCGCATCAGACGAAGTATCCGTACCCTCCGCGTGAAGGCGGCCGGCACCACCCTCGCGCTCGCCGCGAGCACGCTCGCCGTCGTGGCCGTCAGCGCCCCGGCGGCGCACGCCGCGGCGACCCTGACCCTGACGAATCCGGTTCTGGTCTTCGACCAGGGCGCGAGCACCATCACCGTCTCCTCGGACCAGGCATCGGTCGCGTACACGGTGGGGGACGAGAGCGGGGTCCAGGTGGCCTCCGGCACCGCCCGCGCCACCATCGACGTCCCGACCAACGGCCAACTCGGGAAGCGGACCGTGGTCGTGAAGGCCGGCGTCCACGGCGCCACGAGCATGCGGCTCGCCGCCGAGACGAACGTGGTGGCCGCCACCACGGTCACCACCGTTCCCTACGTGTCGTCGGCCAATCCCGAGCACAACCAGCTCAAGGTCACGATCACCAACAACCGAAAAGACACCCCGCTGCCGATCTCCTCGGTCTACTGGCAACTCACCACAGGCACCACCGTCCAGGGCAGCGGCACCTCGACGGGCATCGCCGACATCCCGCCCGGGCAGAGCACGACGGTCACCGCCGACCTGCCCACCCTGTCCACGTGGGACAAGCACTGGTTCTCCGACCGCGTCACCGAGAGCAACGGCGCCCAGACCACCAACGCGGGCTGGACCGGCTGGAATCCGATCGAACCGGCGGGCACCGGCCACGCCGATCCGATCAACCTCGGCACCCAGGTCACCCGGACCTACACCAACGGCTCCTACGCAGGCGCGGCCGACCTGTCCGGCACCCTCCGCCCGTCCTACACCGCCACCGGGCTGGAACTCACCGCGGACGTCACCGACAACGTCTTCGACCAGCCGAACACCGACCCCAGCCTGATGTGGAACTCCGACAGCATCCAGTTCGCCGTCACCCCGGAACTCCCCGGGCTCAGCGCCCAGCAGGTCGAAATCGGAGCCGCGCTGTTGCCAGCCGGCCCCGCCGTCTACAGCTGGACCCCGCCACCGGGCCAGTCCGCAGGTCCGACCCCCGGCGCCACCGCGAACATCACCCGCACCGGCACCGTGACGCACTACCAGATCGACGTCCCCTGGGCCGCACTCGGCATGCCCGGCCGACCGACCGAGCCATTCGGCCTGTCAGCCCTGGTCAACGACAACGACGGCAACGGCCGCAACTTCGCCGCGTGGGGAGACGGCATCGCCACCACCAAGAACTCGATCCTGCTGCGCCCGGTCCAACTGGTCAACGACTAGTTTGCATCAGGCCCGTCCAAGCGTCCCGCGGTGCGAAACGCCGCGGGACGCGCTTCGTTGAAGGAGAGCATCAGTGATCGACTACGACCTTCCGCTCGCGACACTCCGCGAGTACCGTGCGGCCGCGCCGGCGCCGGAGGACTTCGACGCCTTCTGGGACGCCACGCTCGCCGGCGCCCGTGAATTCCCGCTGGACGCCCGGTTCGAGGAGGTCGACACCGGCCTGATCGGCACCCGGGTCTTCGACGTGACCTTCGCCGGCTGGGGCGGCCACCCGGTCAAGGCGTGGCTGACGGTTCCGGCGCACGCCGAGGGCCCGTTGCCCGTGGTCATGCAGTACCACGGCTACAACGGCGGCCGGGGTCTGCCGCACTGCTGGTCGATGTGGCCGATGGCGGGCTACGCGCACTTCACCATGGACACCCGCGGCCAAGGCAGCGGCGGCAACGTCGGCGACACCGCCGACCCGGTGGGTTCGGGCCCGGCGCTCGCCGGGTTCATGACCCGCGGCATCCTCTCCCCCGAGACCTACTTCTACCGCCGGGTCTTCACCGACGCCGTGCGAGCGGTCGAGGCCGCCCGCGCCCACCCCATGGTGGACCCGGGCCGCGTCGCGGCGCTCGGGGTGAGCCAGGGCGGCGGCATCACCCTCGCGGTGGGCGCCCTGGCCGACGGGATCTCCGCGATATCGCCCGACGTCCCGTTCCTGTGCCACTTCGACCGGGCGGCCTTCGTCGGCGGCGTGAACCCGTACAAGGAGATCGCCGACTACCTCAAGATGCACCGGGACCACGTCGACACGGTGTTCCGGACCCTGTCCTACTTCGACGGCGTCCACATGGCCGCCCGCGGTACGGCGCCGGCGCTGTTCTCGGTGGCGCTGCAGGACGAGGTCTGCCCGCCGTCGACGGTCTTCGCCGCTTACAACGAGTACGGGGGCGAGAAGTCGATCGAGGTCTATCCGTTCAACGGGCACGAAGGGGGTCAGATGTTCCAGGAGGCCCGCGCACTGGAGTGGCTGCCGAAGCACGTGGCGCGATGAGCGTCCTGGCACCGGGGCGCACCTGACGTACCAGCACCGCAACGGCTTCCACGACGACGGCGAGCGGGTCGCCCTCACCTGCGACGGAACCCGGGTCGCTCCGGGCGGGTCCGCGGTCCTCCACCACCGCCTCGGCGACGAGACCGGTGTCGCGGTGGTGATGCCGTAGGCGGCTGGGGCGGGAGCGGAACCGTCCGCCTTCCCGCCCCAGCAGCGGCCCGCACCGGCGGTTCAACTCGCCGTCGCGCCGCCCACGACGCGCAGGTGTGCGGCCGTCGGGGGTTCGGCACAGCCCGGGGCCGAGCGCGGTACCGCGCGCCGTCCGTCCTCGGGCAGGTCGTGGAAGTCGCGCAGCAAGGTGAGCTCGGGCCGGACGGCGACGCCGGCCTCGTACAGCGCATTCACGTGCCCGCTGAGCCGGTCCCACACGCTGGTCACGTCAGCCGGTGTGGAGGACCCGAAAGCGATCGGGTGTCGCCGGATCGCGGTCGACGACCTGGACCGGCGGCCAAGCCCACTGCCACACGCCGATGCCCGGCGGGCGGGAGAACCGGATCTGCCCGCGGGTGCCTTCGAGCGCGACCCGCGGCCAGGATTCGGCGATGCGCGCCCGGTCCACGCCGCCGGAACGCAGCACACCGGCGAGGACGGTGACCGTGTCGTAGCCCTCGAAGGCGACGAAGGCGGGTGCTTCGGCCAGCCGTTTAGGTGGTGAGCCTAGGCTGTCGCCATGGACCTCGACACCGTCCGGACCTTCGTGGCCGCCGCCGACGCGGGGCAGTTCCAGGAGGCCGCCGCCGAGCTGGCGGTCACGCAGCAGGCCGTCTCCAAGCGGATCGCCGCGCTGGAGCGCAACCTCGGCGTGCGGCTGTTCACCCGTACCGCGCGCGGCGCCGAACTCACCATCGACGGGCAGGCGTTCCTGCCCCACGCACGCGAACTGCTGCGCGTCGCCGAGCGCGCCGTCGCGTCCGTGGGCACCGGCCGCCGGCAGTTGCGCGTCGACGTGATCGCGTCGCGCGGCGCGGCGTCGGGCCTGATGCGCGACTTCCACCGCGTGCACCCCGAAATCGAACTCGACGTGTTGATGCTGTTCGACATCGAGACGGCGATCGCCTCCATCCGGTCCGGCGCGATCGACGCGTCCTTCCGTGCCGTCACCGTGCCCGGCCGGCCCCTTCCCGAGGACATCGAGTCGGTCCGGGTGTTCGACGAGCCGCTCCAACTCCTCACCGGCCCCGCCCACGCGCTGGCGAACGCCCGATCGGTGAGCGTCGCCCAGCTCGCCGGGCACCGGATCTGGATGCCCGGCATCGTCCCCAGCACCGAATGGGCCGCCTACTACGACGCCCTCCGCACCGAGTACGACCTCACCATCGAGGCCACCGGCCCCAACGTCGGCACCGACGCGCTCCTCGACACCCTCGCCGACACCCCGGCCCGGGCCACCTTCATGGGCGCCCGGACCCGCCACGTCTGGCCCGCCGGCTACGGCCTGCGCCTCATCCCGCTGACCGACCCGACCCCCGTCTACCCCCACTCC